>JBAYRB010000435.1:0-3388 GCA_041676905.1 Spirosomataceae bacterium | reverse complement strand
TTCTTCGATATACCTCAAGCGAAATATTTCTCGACGCTTTTCCGGTTGCATTGTTAACCACGCATGTATCCCAGAAAGCAAATCCTTTAGGAAATAGGGTGCATCGGCATCTTCGTTGGTAAATGCGATATGTTCCAAAGGCTCTTCAAACCGGGGCAGTCGTTTCTGTTTTTTTATAAATCATAAAAACCTTGTAACGAACAGCCGTAAAAAGGTAAGGGTAAAGCGATTCAATAGTTTTTTGCTCTCGATTCGTCCAAAGATCTATAAAGACATCTTGGACGATTTCTTCCGAAAGACCGAGATCTCCGAGTCTTTTTTGGGCTTCATTGAACAGAATCTGCCAATAGCGATGGTAAATTTCGTCAAAAGCCCCTTCTTCACCCTGCTTCAGCGAGTGGATAAGTTCTTGGTCGGTATGATTTCGGAAGCAGACCATTTTCCAATGAAATGGTTGAATTGGAAAATTTTACAAAATTATTATGATTAAGTGATGATATAGTCACAAATAAAAGCAACTTCTAAAATTTTCTACTGTCGACCACAACCTTTTTAATCTCAGGAACTTGTACCTAATACTTTTGTTTTTTCACCAACCATACCTCGGCAACAGAGCACC
The DNA here is from genome assembly GCA_041676905.1 of Spirosomataceae bacterium. Classification (GTDB taxonomy): domain Bacteria; phylum Bacteroidota; class Bacteroidia; order Cytophagales; family Spirosomataceae; genus Ravibacter. Next base: position 2,769 of record JBAYRB010000435.1, on the reverse strand, counting down.
CTCTTCCGGGACCGTCCCCATTGGCATCGATGTTCCATTTTAACGAAAGTGTACCCTTGCGAGTGGCTTCTACTGGTATGTCAAATGTGAGGGGTCGTGGATGAAAGTCAGGCATTAAATAATCGTGCACGACAATCCCCTCATTGGCGGTTAGTCGGATTTCGATATCTTCAATGTACACAACCCTTACTTCGTATTGTGCATTAGGATCTAAATTTTCATATCGCAGTTCCAAGGGGAGCCCGTAAATCGTCTGCATATAAGTTTTCCACGAGGTTCTCCATTTCTGAATTCGGCCTATTTCCAAACTGTACCCGCCGGGTAGTCCCGCGAATGCCGAGTGAAACGAATTGGGATCTTTGGCGTAGTTGCCGTTTATTACGATGTGGGGCTGATTACTGGGGTCGCCGAGATCATCGTAATAGCCCCCAGGCCCCGGGTTTTCCCAATTGACGATTTGATCGATGGCTGCTAATCGTTGCGCTTCTGTTTCAAGTTTTTCAATTTGCTTGAACTGATCTTCCAGCCAATAACGATTATTCAATGGCGAGTCGATAAGATCCAAATTTCCACCACGTATTGTATCGATGGCAAAGTATTTAGTGACACTTAACTGCATACGAATGCTCTGAAATAAAGCTTCAGCAAGCTCGTAGGTTCGTTGCCTCCAGTCCGGAGATACCCGATCGGAAGACTGTTGGAGAATCTTTTTAGCTTGGTCGATCGCCTGTTCCGATCCGAGGATATTGGCTTGTCGTAGGATCGCCATTGCCTTGTCCTCCAAATGTTTTTCATAAATCAATCGACTACGGGTATATGCGTCGTAGTAAGAACGGTAAAGTGCTAGTTGAAAGCGCCAATTCAGTCTCACCTGGGGCGACGCCTTTTTTTCCATTTCCTGGAACATAGCATGGTGTGTATATACGGCTTGATTGGTGAGTAGCGGACCGCGCCAGTTTTTCTCCAAGGCTAGTAACCCTTGAGCAAAGTCATCAGCATAATCAGCTCCTATGAAAAACCGACTGTAGTCTCTCAAGATATCCATTAAGTCGGCTTCAGGATTCCAACCTAATCCGCTCCAAACCACTTTGTTGACATCGTCGTTAACCCCTTCTGAATAGGTAATAAATCCTTTGAAATTTTCCAGTTTTACCGAGTGAAAAACTGTTTGCTGATCCACGGGACGGGGATTGATCGGCTCTCTATTTTGCGTGACCGTATAAGCAAAGTCCCAATCGGGAACATAATATTGCGCATCGATGGTGTGGGTGATATCGGGGTAACGGCGAATAGGGTATTCGACAGGAACAATTTTCCGCAGTGAGTCTACATCCATGCGTGTCCATGGTCCGTGTACAATCCCCGTTAACCATGACGGTTTTTGATTCATTATTTGAATGAATTGCTTGATCCATTCGTCGCTATATCCCTGGGGGGACATCCAGACTTCCGCATTGGGGTGGTATTTATGCAAGACCTTTAGCTTACGTTGGAGGTGTTTGAAAAACACATCGGGTCTTTGTTTTCCAGGATCCCCTCCTGGCACGAAAACAGCGTTGAGCTTAGGAATGCTTTTAAAAATTGAATCGTTTTCTGCGAGTGACTTTTGGGCAACGGATTCATTTTGGTAGTTACCATGCATGAGCGGATACCACATCCATACATCCAGCCCATATTTTTTTAGGATCCTACTCATTTCCACTAACATATCCTTTTGAGGGAGTGGAAACATCGGACTGTGGGAAGCATCGTCTGTAAACGGGGGCATCAGTTCGAAGGCATTGGTGCCAAATACGGCAAGGTCCCTAATGTATTGTTCCCACATGGCAACTGTAAAACCATCGTAGGAATTTACTTTCGGACGGTATCCTAATTGATGTCCGCGGAGGGCAACCACAGGAGCCGATCGTGTCGATAGAGATGCAGGGATTTCGATCGAATGAGTGCGCAGACGGCTTTTTCGTAACAGGTACCCTGCACCGAACAGCAATCCCCGTGTATCGTCACCGGCAATTAATACAAAAGGATCACCACTTTCTTTTGGCGAATAGATGATCGAAAACCCGTCGGCTACGGTGGCACTGTTGTCGGAAATTAGTTTAAGATAAGTGGGGTGATTCTGAAGGCTCGAACGGGTTCCAATAACGATTTTCAAACCTTTAGCGGTTGGATCGGTAGCTAAAGGAATAATTGTTCGCTTATAAATTTCTTCCTGTAATAACTGTACTACCGTGGCTTCAACTTCACTTTTATCACTTAGATCAACCAGGGTGGCAGCTTTATAAGAATGATAAGATTCTGCGAAAAGAGCATGTGAAATAACGTAAAAACAAAATGACAGAATGAAATTTCTGACCTGGGTTTTGGAGCGAAAAGAAATCATGGTTCGTACAGAGACAATAGACGTGTTCATCCATGCTACCCATTCCAGGTAGCCAAGTTTATACTATTACCGCTAACTAGTGTATTTGTACTATGGGTGTAAGGTTTAAGCTCTCAATATCATTATCCACCCCACTATGAATGAAAAATGCAGTCCTTATTTTCCCTCAAACGTATTGAGGCGCGGTTCCGCTGATGCATTGTATTGATAGGTGACCCAGCTCCCATCTTCGTTTATTTCGACCACGCGATAACCTCGATAAGTCGTTCCCCAACTACCCCCAAAGTGACCATCGAAGAAATAAGGTTTACCTCCTTCGGTCTTTACAGCGTCTTGGTCGTGATCATGACCGTGGAAAATCCCTTTCAAATTTGGCGTATTACTAA
>JBAYRB010000434.1:0-3391 GCA_041676905.1 Spirosomataceae bacterium | reverse complement strand
ATTCCGATTCGTTTTGGAACCAATTCACCCAAAACTAAGGAGAGATAGGTGATAATAATTAATACCAGTGCAGCAGATAGGGGGTCTGCGTAACGCTCGAGGAAGCTGATTTGTTTAAGAACCCCGCTTAGTTGGGTGGTAATTTTGTCTCCCGAATACATACCGGTTAGTAATCCGATCAGCGTGATTCCAATTTGAACGGTCGACAAAAACTTTGTAGGAGAGTCGGCAAGGTCCAATGCCTGTCTTGCTTTTTTGCTTCCCGTTTTGGCTTCCGCCTCCAATTTGGATTTTCGAGAGGAAATAAGTGCTATTTCAGACATGGAAAAAATTCCATTCAAAAGCACCAAAAAAAGGATTATTAGGAATTCCAAATAGGTAAAAAACTTATTTCTTTGACAAATTTAGAAATTAATATACGCCAGTAAAAACTCTTTACCTATTTTTGTCGGTCTGACCGCCAAACTTTGATTATGGTTATATTTTTCGCGGACCGCCCATTAACTATATGTTCTCAACGTGAGATCGGAGCGGAAAGCACGATGTTTTTCGATCATGTCTACGACGTGAGGCTGTTCAACAACAAAAAATGGGAGCTCGCCGGTCATGTACTGTTTTTAAATACGACCCCGCGAATGGCCGTGCAGGTGGTAAGAATTCTGCGTGACAATCCTCCAGATGACATGCTTTCGGTGAAATTGGTGGTAAACGATAAAAAAGCAGTCATCAATAGTATCAAAAAAGAATTTAAAGTAATTAAGGCCGCCGGAGGCATTGTGATGCACAAGGATAGTTGCCTGCTCATCTTTAGAAGAAAGAAGTGGGACTTACCCAAAGGTAAACTTGATAAAGATGAAAGCTCGCGTAAAGCAGCCGTGCGGGAGATTCAAGAAGAAACCGGCGTCGCAGGGAAACTGCGCTATAAAATCTGCACCACCTGGCATACCTACACTATAAACAATGAACTGGTCTTAAAGCGGACCAAATGGTACCTCCTCAACTGTACATCGGACAAGAACATGAAGCCTCAAGCCGAAGAAGAGATCGAAAAGTTGGAATGGGTACCCCTGAACCAAGTGAAATCCTACCTGGCTAACTCATATAGTTCAATTCGATACGTTTTTCAGCGATTTGAAAAAAAGACGATTGGACAACCCCAGTCTAATTAATAAACCTCATTCAGATTAGGAGGCAAGTGATAGGGTAGAAACTCATCCACATTTTGTCCGTAGCGATATAAATCCCGTACAATACTTGAGCTTATGGGTGCCAAATGAGGTGAAGTAATCAGGAAAACGGTTTCAATTTCCTCGTAAACGTAGCGGTTAACCTGGGAAATCGCATTTTCGTACTCAAAGTCAGTGGTATTTCTAAGCCCACGAAGGATATATCTTGCTCCCATTTCCCGGGCGATTTTTGCGGTCAGCTCGTCGTAGGAAATCACTTTTACGCGTTCGTTTTCGGAAAAACTTTGTTTGATAAGTTCTTCCATCAATTTAGCTGGGAAAAAGCGCTTTTTGTTGATATTGGTACCGATTCCTATGATGATTTCATCGAACAGGGACATACCTCTGGTAACGATGTCGTGATGTCCTTTTGTAAAGGGATCAAAGGAGCCGGGAAAAAGGGCGATTTTTTTCATCTATTCGTAATGGTAGGTTTCGATGAATTAAGAACCGGTTGTCGAATTCATGCTATTATTGTTCGTACAACCGAATAATCCCGGCGAAGATACTTATTTGTTTGCATTTAACAGTGCGAAATAACGATGATCCGCTAATTCCTCAAAGGCTGAAGGATAATTCAAATGCTCCGGTTTTTTAACAAAGCTGATTTCTGGAGCAAACTTGGATAACTCGGTGTAGAATTTGGAGAACGGTGTGATTTCCCCCGAAAAGACCAATTTCACGCCTTGTGTCAGGTAACCCAATTCGTTGAGGCACGACAGGTAAAAAAAGGTAGCTTCTTCGGGGTTTTGATATTTAAAGCGATTGCAGAGGATAAGTTGGTTCCCTTCAAGTATCGTAGCGATAAAATGCTGTTCCTGGACACAGACGTGGACCATCGGTTGGTAGTCGAGAGAAACCGGTGGGGTGGACACCAAGACGGATGAAATGTGCGAAAAAGAAAGATCTCGCAGGGTAAACTGATCCCGAAAGAAATCCCACCAAATTTGGGGCATTTCAAAAACATTATAGCAATTCCAACGGGGGATGTGCTGGGCAATCGTTTTGGCGGAAGGCAATACCGGATGGCCTTGGGTAAGCTCTAAATAACGAGCGGCATATTCCTTACGAAAGACTTCCTCTGGAATGAGGGTAAAAGCACCAAAACTAACCATGACGCGAATGGCTTGCCAGTTGGTCAGGGAAAGGACCGGATGGTTGAAAAATAACAGTTTGAGATTTTCCAAGACCTCGGCATCGGTCAAATAGACATCCGAGGCATAGTCTTCCAACCAGATGCACTTGCCTGCATTCTCGCAAAAAAATCGAAATCTGAATTCGGTAATTTCAATGATAAGCGTACCATGATAGGCGGACTGCTCGGTCATGATGCCTTCCGACACCTGGGTTGTCCGTTTCCATTTCGTGGGCGTGGCTGTTCCGGTAGTGCTCAAATTAGTTCTTTTTGAATGGTTGACCAATAATTTGCATCCTGCAGGTATTCCAGGGAAGGAAGGTGGTGAAAAATGGAATCGACGGCTTCCCTGGGAAGTTTCTTTATTTCATCTAACGAAAAAAAATCCACTTCTGAGATGAGTTGATGGCCATCGGTCATTTCTGGATCGCTTCCAATTTTTAATTTCGAAACATCAGTAATCTTCGCTTCAAAATAAAGCTCAAGGGCATGTAAGGGGGGGCTGAGGAATTCCTTTAAAAACATAAAACGACCGGTTTTCGCTTGAACACCGGTTTCTTCACGGATTTCACGGGCTACCGCTTCCCGCGCACTTTCACCATAGCTAATGCCTCCGCCAGGAGGACACCAATATAAACCACCGCTGACCAGTCCGGTCAGACCAACTAACAACACTTTTTGATCCAGAATCGAAATGCCTGATGCACGAACCCTCAGCCTATGCCCAAAAGTTTTTTGTATTTCTTCATTCATGCCTATGAGCCCAATCTGATTGTCAAATATAAGGACAATGCCCCGATCTGCTCATATGAAACGATAGGAATCCCCTGACTTCACGCTAATATCCACCCGTAATATAACTTTCTAAAGATTCGATCCGGTTTTTCTGGTCATTGATGATCGCCGTCACAATGTCATTGATGGAAATAATACCGAATAACTTATCATTTTCAGTTACGGGCAGGTGGCGAATATGGCGTTCTGACATAATCGTCATACAAACCTCTACTTTTTCTTCTACATCAACCGT
>JBAYRB010000433.1:0-3399 GCA_041676905.1 Spirosomataceae bacterium | reverse complement strand
CGTCTTCTTGTCTAGGTCAGCCAAATTATACATTGCCGTATAAATCGGCCGGTACAAAAGAACCCCTAGTAACATCCCCAACATCATTATCCACTTCCTACCGACTTTATCCGATAGCCAACCGAATAATATAAAGAAAGGTGTACCCAACAATAGGGCGGCCACGATGATGTAGTTGACCTGTACATGATCGATATTACAGGTTTTTTGTATGAATGACATGGCATAGAACTGCCCTGTATACCAAATCACGCCTTGTCCCATCGTCGCTCCAAACAGGGCGAGCAAAACCATTTTCAAGTTTTCCCTCTTTCCAAATGATTCTTTAAGCGGATTGGTCGAAGTCTTGCCTTCTTTTTTAAGTTTGGCAAATACAGGCGATTCTGCCATTTTAACCCGGATATAGATGGATACCCCCACCAATACGGATGAGACCAAGAAAGGTATACGCCATCCCCACTCCCTAAAGGCTTCCTCACCAATACCCGTTCGGGTCATAAGGATAATAATGAGAGACAAGAAAAGACCCAGCGTTGCCGTGGTTTGGATCCAAGAGGTGTAGAAACCTCGTTTGCCTGGCGGAGAGTGCTCTGCGACGTAGGTGGCAGCTCCTCCGTATTCTCCTCCCAATGCAAGTCCTTGAACTAACCTTAAGAACAGAACAAGGGCGGGTGCCAGATAGCCTATCCGCTCGTAGCTAGGTATCAACCCTATTAAAAAGGTAGATCCTCCCATCAGAATTAACGTTACCAAAAAGGTGTACTTCCGCCCTACAATGTCCCCGAGTCGTCCGAACACAAGGGCTCCAAAGGGTCGGACAATAAACCCGGCTGCAAAGGTCAAAAGGGTGTTGAGAAACGCAATAGTGGGATTGTCTTGTGGAAAAAATTGTACGGATAAAATGGTGGCAAGGCTCCCAAAAATGTAGAAATCATACCACTCAATGAGTGTTCCTACTGATGAGGATGTGATGACCGTCCATATCCCGGTCTGTTTCGTTTTTGGCATCGATTACTTACTAAAGGTTAAGTTTCCTTGATTCCCGGATATAGGGTTTTGGTAGTAAAATTTTGTTTATTCGCGGGGCAAAATTGATAATCAGACTGAACATATCCAATTTATTCTCTGTTTTCTCTTTAAATCTTTATGTGACCTTCGATATACTTACCTTCGTGCGAAATTATTAATCGCCGACTACACGTATTTACCCACCATGCCATTGACTCCGCTAACACAAATGGAATCTGATTTGGTACAGCAATTTCTACAGGCTGACCCGGCTGATCTGGCGCTAAAACTCCATCGTATGAAGGGAATAGACCGGGGAAGAGTCTTACAACAAATAGTCTCAAGACAGAAAGCGAAAAAGAAGTTGCCCGATTGGTACGAACACAATGATTTGTTTTTTCCTCCTCCCGTTTCGGTTGAACAGGCCTCATCTCAAGCCACTGCGCGTTATAAAGCTTCCCTAATCGAAGGTGAACACCTGGTAGACTTGACCCTCGGTATGGGCGTGGATGCCTTCTATTTTTCTAAACGTTTCAATAAAATTTCGGCTTTCGAATCGAATTCAGCATTGGCTGAAATTACCGCCTACAATATGGAGCAGTGGAAGGTACCCAATATAAAGATCTTTGACACGCCTGTTCTTTCGCTCTCTTCGTTACAAGCCGACTGGATTTATGCCGACCCATCCCGACGTGACGCCCAAAGAAATAAGACCGTTGCTTTCGAAGATAGCAGTCCCAATGTACTGAATCTGATAACGGAATTAAGTTCCAACATGATGATCAAATCGTCCCCTTTGATCGATATTGATCAAGCGGTGAAGCAACTATTACATGTAAAAGAGGTGCATATCATCGGCTATCGAAACGAATGCAAGGAGTTGCTATTTATACTCGACCCTAATCAAACCCCAGCATTTTTTACTGTACACGCAGTTTTACTGGGTGAAGAGGGTGAAACGATAGGCAAATTTAGCTTTACGCGCTCGGAGGAGAGAGCGGCTCATGTAGTATACGGACCGCCCTCAACCTACTTATATGAACCCCACCCGGCTTTGCTTAAATCAGGAGGTTTTAACCTTATCGCAGAAAAATATCAATTGATAAAATTAGCTCCCAATAGTCATTTATATACTTCTCAACAATTGAGAACCGATTTTCCTGGACGGGCGTTTATTGTAAAAGGCGTCGTGAATGCCACCTCATTTGTATGGAAAGATTGGCTGGAAAATGGTAAGGCCAATTTGACCCTACGAAATTTTCCCGCACAACCGGATGACCTGAGGAAAAAATGGCGTCTAAAGGAAGGTGGGCAGGACTATTTGTTCGCAACGACGTTAGCTACAGGCAAAAGAGTGGTGATCCTTGCTCAAAAACCTGATACTCGGTAGCGATCACTTCCCTTTCCACTGTGATCTAAATGAAAGTTTATTAACTATAACCAAATCCATACGCATGAAAAACAGGGCATTTGTATTCATAATCGGGTTTGTGGTTTTCCTTGGAAATTCCGTTACTGCCCAAACCGTATCCCCGGCACGTCAAACCGTCGGTCAAACGGAAATGATCGGGTTCAATCTTTCGACCAGTATTCCCGAAAAATTTCTAAAGACCTACTGGACAACCTACTTAGGAAAACACGGAAAAGTACGATCACGTCGCGGTGTACAAACGTTGGAAAGAGCTTACATACCGTCCTTTTCTTCCAAATCGCTGGATCTTACGAGTACCGTTTCCAGTAATCGCAACATCTCTACCGTCTTTTTAGCCGTTAAAGACGGCAGCACGTATGTTTCGAGTCCTTCGGACGCTGGTTACCTGGGCGTTGAGCAATTTTTGAAAGAATTCATGGCTTATGCCACTGCCCAAGAGGAATTGAGGTTAGTGAAAGAAGATTTTTCCAAAACTCAGGATGAGCAAAAAAAGATGCTCCGCGAAAAAGATCGATTGTTGAAAGAGATTGATAGAACGGAGAAAGCACTCACTAAGTTAAGGGAAGATCTAGCTAAAAAGGAGGAGGAGTTGGAGAACTACAACCGGATTTTGAAAAGTAAGCAACAAGGGGTGAAGGAAGTCGAATCGAAGAATAAGTAAACATCTTCGGATTTATGCGCCTTACACCAAGGACGTCTGCCATTGAAACCGGGTTTCCCGGGTGACTGCGTTCCGCAATCGTTGAAGATATTCTTCTCGGGCAATTTCCACGGCACCGAACCGTAGTACGTTGTGGTTAATAAATTGGGTATCCAGCAGCTTGTAGTTTCCTTTTGAAAGGATGTCAATGAGGTAATGAAAAGCCACTTTTGAAGCATTGCTCACCAAGTGGAACATCGACTCCCCAAAGAAGGCTGCTCCGATGGATACGCCGTACAACCCCCCGACCAATTGCTTG
>JBAYRB010000432.1:0-3402 GCA_041676905.1 Spirosomataceae bacterium | reverse complement strand
TTGTACCAACAAAATCAATTGCTAAAAGACGAATTAATTACCTTGAAAGAGGTTCTTACACGACAACCAAGCGCCAATACCCCCACTAGAACCGACAATCTCGTACCCGACGAAACACCCGTACCATTAAAAAATCAACTAAAGCTAAATCAAGCCGGATCGATCCCTAAATCCGTCTTACTAGAGAACCAGCCCCAATCAATTATAGCTACTTCGATACTTTCGAATGGGAGTGTTCCCACAACTTCAACAGAAAACCAAGTCGAACAGGTCACAAATATTCTTGAAGAAGAAATTAAGGAAATAGAAAAAACCGGTACTATTGGGCAGATCCCGGTACGTACAACATTCAACCCTATAAACTTGAATGGGAATTCAATCAAAAAAAATACGCTGATAAGCGCAAAGAATTCGAACCGGGAACTTAAAAAGTTAGCGATCAACAGAAGCTCAGCTCTCCACAATGAAAAAACTGCAGTTATTTTAACCGATAAAGTACGGGCACCCTATCGTCTGGGGGTTGTCGCCAGTTGGACAAGATCAGCAAATTCTTTTGGGATATTGAATGAAGTGATGTTGAATCAAAAATTTTTAGCAACCTGGGGGCTAATCAAAACTGAATTCAACGACGTTTATTTCAGCAATGAGAAAACCTATACCGAACTAACCAAACATAATTTTCGGAATATCATTGGGTATGGGATTCCAATTGGTGGTTATGTTTCCAATATTTCCACAAAATCAACAGTCATGCAAATTCCCCTTACCCTAGGATACCGTCATATTTTAGCCGACAATTTTGCCATTACCGCCCGTATTGGCACCCAATTGAACCTTCGTCATCGGCAAAAACTTCAATGTGATCTTTGGGATGGGCATAAACCCCTGCGTATAACCGGGGTGCAAAACCATAATGCTAATTACCCCATGTTGAACAATATCAACTATTCGCTAGGGATTGAGAAAAGCTTCACACCCATCGTACTTCAAGGTGAGCTATTTTACCACCACCAAAATAAAGAACTACCCTATCTCAAGGCTACGAGTCCAGGTATTAGGGTCAAACTGTTGTACGAGTTGGGAAATTAATTCAGATTAACGCAAATGAAATAAATCGGCGTTCTAAACAAACACACTGTGATTGAAATGGGTTAAGTTCCAATTGATTTCACGAGTGTGGGGTAATGGATCTACCGATTATTTCGGGGTACCGCAACTAGGATCTTGGGAAAACCCTCATTAGTATGTTATTTTAGCATTTGGTAAATTCGTTAACGATTCCGTTAACAGGAAATCGGATTGAAAAACTGTGAAATTTGCTGCAATTGATATCGGAACCAATGCTGCCAGAATGCAGATATCTTCGGTTCTGGATTCTGAAGTAAACCACTTCAAGAAAATCGAATATGTTCGTTTTCCCCTTCGTTTAGGTCATGACGTATTTAACGAGGGTAGAATATCAGACTATAACGAAGACCGAATGGTTAAACTCATGCTCGTCTATCAACTATTGATGGAATTGCATGAGGTTGAAGATTTTATGGCTTGCGCTACTTCGGCCATGAGGGAATCGGAGAACGGCGTCGAGGTAAGGGATAGGATAGCCAAACGAACGGGAATTCATATTCATATCATCGATGGACAAAAAGAAGCAGAGTTGACCAACAATGTGGTGATCAAGTCCTTGGACAATGGTCAATATCTTCATATCGACGTGGGTGGAGGTAGTACCGAACTGAACTTATACATCGACAAAGTCAAAATTTGTTCTAAGTCGTTTAAGTTGGGATCGGTTAGATTGCTGGAAGGCAAAGAATCGAAAGGAGCCTGGAAATCGATGGAAAAGTGGATTAAACAGCATGTAGATACCTCTCTTCCCGTTAAAACCGTAGGAACGGGCGGTAATATCAACAAGTTATTTGATCTTTCATCGAAGTTAACCGAGCGATCAGCCAGTCTTGACGAAATACGTAGGATGAAAGAGTATATCGCTTCTTTCAGTCTCGAAGACCGGATCAATAAACTGATGTTGAACCCTGACCGAGCGGATGTAATCGTTCCAGCTGGCGACATCTATATTTCGGCTATGGAATGGGCTGGAGCAGAAGAAATGAAAGTGCCGGATGTAGGCTTAAAGGACGGAATTATACAACTACTCTATGAAAAACATCTCAAGAAGAAGGTCGGCTCATCCCTGAAACAACAGGGGTAAGGTTTGAAAAAATCGATAAAACTTAAGGAGCGATAGTAGGGCTGTTCACGTCACTCGTTTAAATTAGGGGTCACTGAACAAACACAGCCGGGTCATGCATGTTACTTATTGGACAGTCCCAGGTTTGGCAGGTTCCGACGGAGGGCATTGGCAAACGATTTGGGAAAAACAATATCCCCATCTCTTTGATAGGGTAGAACAAAAGAATTGGGACTGGCCTGTTCGCGAAGAATGGACGGGTCAATTGCAACAGTATCTGGCAGGTGGGCATGCACCGATCATTTTTATTGCACACAGTCTGGGTTGTATAACCGTTGCGTGGTGGGCTAAAAAATATTCGTCCAATCGGGTGCTAGGTGCTTTCTTGGTGGCACCAGCCGATGCCGAGCAATCGCGTCGCTTATCGTTTGTCGAAGGCTTCAGACCCATTCCTACCGATCCATTACCCTTTCCGTCAATGGTGATAGCAAGTACCAATGACATCTACATGTCGATTGAAAGATCGGAGCATTTTGCAACGCTTTGGGGAAGTGAATTTGTTAATATAGGAAATAGAGGCCATATCAACGCTTCTTCTGGTCTGGATGACTGGAAGGATGGGAAAGCCTTATTGAATCGATTTACAGCAAAAATAACAAGCAGTACAAGCATAATACGCTTGGAGTGACTTCTTAACAAAAGAAAAATGACAATAGGAAGAATTTGGAATAGGTGGATCACGCTGGTCGTCTTATTATCCCTGGCCGGATGTGATTCAAAAAAAGAACTGCAAACCGGAGTATGGAGAGGGGTGTTTTGGGTAGATGATCAGGAAGTCCCCATAAATTTTGAAATTGGCCGTCATGGTTCTGAAACGTTTTTTATTGCTCAGCATGGTGCGGCGAGGGATACGTTCCAACTTTCTTATATAGGTGAAGATTCTATTCATATTTCTCCTCAAACCTATGAATACCGGTTATTTGCCCAACTTCAACCCGATGGTTCGTTACGGGGTGAGTTTCGCAACTTAGCCCTCGGGAATTCAGCTCGAATATTACCATTTGAAGCCTTTCCTGGGGAGGATTATCGCTTTGTTGAACCCGAAAAAGCGCTTCAGCCCACTCAAAATCTTTCGGGTCGATGGTCTTTATCCATTGCAGATCGAAGTGGACCTGCCGCCAACCGGGTAGCTGTTTTGTCGCAAGACGACA
>JBAYRB010000431.1:0-3402 GCA_041676905.1 Spirosomataceae bacterium | reverse complement strand
CCGCCTTCGCATTACTGGGTAACTGACCATCGGCAATGGCAAAAGCAACAGCCCGAATATGGTCAGCGACCACTCGCATAGCAATATTAATTTTATTTTGTTCTTCCGTAATGGGTACGGCCGGGTTTTCAAATTCCGATATATATTTTTTCCCAGATAAATTCTCAAGAACAAGGATGGAGGGGAGGAAAACATCCGTATCGTAATTTGATTTTTTCCCTTGGATGGCCATACATAAGCGCTCAAAACCCATACCCGTATCCACGTGTTTCGCGGGAAGAGGTATCAATGTTCCATCCGCTTTCCTTTCAAACTGCATAAATACCAGGTTCCATATTTCGATTACCTGGGGGTGGTCTTGATTTACCAGCGATTTACCATTGACGGTTGCTCTTTCTTCTTCAGACCGTAGGTCAATGTGAATTTCTGAACAGGGGCCACAAGGTCCTGTATCACCCATTTCCCAGAAATTATCCTTTTTATTGCCCAGAACGATCCGTTCTTCACCCGTTATGCCTTCCCACAAATCCCAAGCTTCCTGGTCAAAGGGGGTGCCATCTTGGTCATCGCCTTTGAATACGGATACATAGAGTCGATCGGCAGGTAGTTGGTAAACCGTGGTCAACAACTCCCAAGCCCATTGAATAGCTTCTTTTTTGAAATAGTCACCAAACGACCAGTTCCCCAACATCTCGAACATGGTATGGTGGTAGGTATCGAAGCCAACGTCTTCCAGGTCATTATGTTTCCCCGAGACGCGCAAACATTTCTGAGTATCGGCGATGCGTGGTGAAGGGGGCGTGCCATTTCCTAAAAAATAGTCTTTAAACTGAGCCATACCCGAGTTATTGAACATCAGGGTAGGATCATTTTTTGCCACCAATGGAGCTGACGGAACAATTAAATGTGATTTTCCTTTGAAAAAGTCGAGAAACGTTTGACGTATTTGTTGGGATGTCATAAATCCGGTATTAAACTTGTTAGCTTTTACGATAGAGCTTCCACCAGGTGTCAATCCGGGACAGTTGACTATAAAGTATTGGTATTGAGTTTAATACAGTATTTTAGCAACAATAAAAGTCCCATGAAACCAAAGGAGAAACCTTCTTATCCACTTAAAGAGGCACAAAATTAGTAATTAAAAATAGCTGTACCATGCTCTCTCTGCGAAAGCATGGTACAATCGTGTCAAATTAAGTAGCGGGACTCTAAAGGTTTAGGAGTGATTTTTGGCTTTGTCAGCCCGGTTCCATAAAAGTTGGAACACCTTATCTGTGGCTTGTTTGATGGCCAGATCAATGTCGTCGGCAGTAGAAGTGACGGCTTCTGGGGCGGCACCTTTTTCCCTTACTTCAATGGTACAACGCTTGTCGTCAGAACCTTTCCTTTCGCTGTTTTCATCTGCCAGAAACACTTCAATCCGTGTTATGTTATCGCTAAACCGCGAGAGGGCTTCAGAAATGTTCCCAGAAATCTTGGCAATATAAGCGTCACTAACGTTAATGTTTTTGTCGGAGTTTACTAGTATATTCATTGTTGGTGATTTTTTTGCGATAATACAAAAAACTATTATCATTTAGGAGAGCAATTTAGCGAACAGGAGATCAATCATTATAAAAAATGACCTTGGTCTGTTTTTTGCTCAGCCGCTTTAAAAGGTGATTTTATTTAACGATAACCTTTTACAGATTAAATCTTTTGACCATTACCTAAGATTATACCGGGATAATTGGATTCTTGCTCGTGCTTAGGGCAGAACCCTTCCAGGTTCTGGAGAAAAAATTTTAGTTTTGCCTGAAAATACGAAACATCTATCCAATTTAATCACCTTTCATTTATGGCGAAAAAAATTGTTGCCGGAAACTGGAAAATGAATAAAACCCTCGACGAGGCTTTAATTCTTGTGTCGGAAGTAGTCAATATGGTTAAAGATGAAGTCCAAAGTGATGTCGAGATTATCTTGTTTCCGCCGGCACTTTATCTTACCACGTTAAATACCTATGTAAAAGATATTCCTCAAATGAGTTTAGGGGCACAAAATATCTTTCAAAAAGCATCCGGTGCCTACACAGGCGAACTATCGGCTGCAATGGTAAAATCGGTGGGGGCTAAATACGTGCTTGTTGGCCATAGCGAAAGGCGGCAATATTTCGGTGAAACGAATGATGTACTAGCCGAAAAAGTAAATATTGCACTTGAAAATGGTCTGAGACCGGTATTTTGCTGCGGTGAGTCGTTAGAGCAACGGGAAAACCAAGACTATATTGGTTTTGTAAAATCACAACTGACGGATAGTCTTTTTCATCTCAACGCCGATGATCTTAAGAAGGTGGTCATTGCTTATGAACCCATTTGGGCAATTGGCACAGGTTTGACAGCTTCTGCCGGGCAAGCTCAGGAAATGCACCGGGAACTTCGAAATCATTTGGCTGAAAAATACGGTCAAGAGGTAGCCGATGAAATCACCATTTTGTACGGGGGAAGCGTTGGAGCGTCGAATGCCGCTGAATTGTTCGCCGAAGAGGATGTAGACGGTGGGCTGGTCGGAGGGGCTTCGTTGAAATCGCGTGATTTCACTGAAATAATCAAAGCTCGCTAATCGTTTAAGAAATCAATTCGAGATTTAATCAGAATTTTTGTTAATTTGATTACATCTGGAACCGGGTGTGTTGTGGGTTGTTTGAATTTGTATTTTATTGATATTGGATGGGGTTTAAGAAAGGGCGTACTTTTAGTATAAAGCTTATATGCGCGGCGGGAGTAGTGTTGATTACGGGACTAGCGGCGGGTGCTTCCCTGGTGAATTTACCTGTTTCTTTTGTTTCCCACTTATTTATTGTTAAGGAGGAAGCTGAACTGGCGAATTCGGTTAACCCATCTGAAAATAAATCGCAAGTTACTTCCAATTCGAGTCCAATCCCGATCGAGGTGCTGCCCCAACATCCCTGGGTTGACAGCGTATTGAACACCTTGACATTGGAAGAAAAAATTGGTCAATTGTTCATGGTAAGTGCCTACTCCAATCGAAAAGAATCGGAGTACCGGGAAATGGAAAACCTGATTCGTCGATATAATGTGGGGGGTATCCTCTTTTTCCAGGGAGGTCCTGAGCGGCAAGCGGCTTTGACCAACCGTTATCAAGCAGTGGCCAAAGTGCCGATGTTGATAGGGCTGGATGCCGAATGGGGTTTGGGGATGCGTCTCGACAGTACGATTTCGTATCCTAGGCAGTTAACCCTGGGAGGCATTTCCGATAATCAGTTGATTTATGAGATGGGGTATGAAATTGGAAGGCAACTAAGGCGGATTGGTGTAAATGTAAACTTTGCCCCTGTTGCCGATATCAATTCTAATCCACGAAATCCTGTAATTGGGAACCGCTCATTTGGGGATGACAAAGTG
>JBAYRB010000430.1:0-3415 GCA_041676905.1 Spirosomataceae bacterium | reverse complement strand
GACGGCCTACAACCACATCCCGGCCAGACATCACCACGAGATCGCCTGTTCGGTCGGCCGGTTGTTCCAACAGACGAACCGCCTCTTGCTTATCATAAACCTCCGTAATACCGGGTTGTTGGGCTAACCAATTTTTGACTGGAGCAATCTGATCCTTGTTCGTCACATGAATCACTGCATAAGAGCCGAGTGCACCATGATGCTTGACATAGGGATCGGTTATGGGACAAATTACCCGAAACCCATCCCCGAACGCAGCTTCTAACATATCCTCCAGGTATAGCACATTGGGCGATCCGTCCGCTTTGATTTTGGCGTTCATTCCATGATCAGCCGTAGCACCTACGACCGCCCCCAAGGCCAATAGCTTTCCCAATTCGACGTCGATGGCTTCGTAAAAGGTAAGGGATTCCTCCGTTTCAGGCGCAAACGTATGTTGCATGTAGTCGGTAAGCGATAAATATAGAAAGTCGGCCAATCCATTTTCAATCAGCGCAACCCCTGCTCGCAATACAAATAGACTGGCATCCGGGCTGTAAATAGCCGGTGTAGGGTGACCTACCAAGGCTTCCACCCCGTCGATTCCGTGGGTTTCCTTTTGAGCAGCATTCGCCTTTTCAGCCGAAAAAGCAATCCCATCCAGTTGATAGGACAAAATATCCCGCAGTTTTTCCTTGGCGGTTACAACTGCAACGCGACGTCCGGCTTTCGCTGCCGCTGCCAATATCGTACCCGTTCGTAAATATTCCGATGAATTCATCATCACCTCTTCGTCACGCGACTCGTCATAGAAAAAATTACCACTAATACCGTGAATTGCAGGAGCCACCCCCGTCACAATAGATGAATTATTAACATTGGTAAAAGAAGGTAATGCTCCTCGCACCATTCCCTTGTAGCCCTTCAAAATCATTGTTTTTAAATGAGGCATACGATCGTGTGCCATCGTGGTATCCAAGTACTCATCGGCCGACCCGTCCAGACAAATCACAACGATGGGCTGAGCTTGCGGGCTGTATTTACGTCCGTTCACTTCAAAAACCCGGGTGGAAATTGCGTCCATATCAGAATGTAGTGTTAGCGTTAAACTTTAAGTTTTCCCTCTTTTTTAGAGGTCGGAAAACCTTCCAAAAAAGTGAAAGTGTTTAGAAATGGTAAATATAATTTAAAATTACTAAACTTTATCAAAATTTATATTGCCTTTTTTAGGAGGAAGTTGAAAGTCGATAAAGGTTGAATGGCTATTTGAAGGAAGGAGGCCGGCGTTCGTAGAAATGCTTTTTCAACCAAACATCCATCGAGGGGAAGGGGATAGATCCGGCAAGGTATCCAACCGCGGTGATATCCGGTCGAAAGGAAGGTTTGCTATTAGGTTCGACGCAGCATAAAGTCTTTTCCATTCATTTCAAAAGAAGCAATTCTCCGTTCTTCTGATCGTGGGTTACGTATATCTTCCATAAAAAAATACGTTGCCTTAAAAGCGTTGGCTTCGATGCGGGCAACGTAGTAGCCGTGACTTTTTATGTCGCAAAACATAACATGAGGGTTAACCTCCGTATCGAGGATGGCTGCTTCACGGGCTTGTATTTCGACCTTTGTACGAAAATCGTCATTTCGTGCTGTAATGCTAGGCGTAAGCAGTTCCCAAGCTACGGGTTTATAAGCCCAGGGTTTCGTATACTGCATGGGGTTTGGTTCATCATGAACAGCCATGACAAATGCTCGGTGGTGATCTCCAGTGAGAAAAACAGTGTTACCACTTCTATTTTCTTTTAGAAGACGGAGCAGTCGTTGGTGATCATGAGGATAGCCCAGCCATTTATCGCGGTAGTTCGGTAATCCATCCTTATTTGGCTTGTATCCCGCAAAAGGCACTTGATTGGCGATGAGTTTCCATTTTGCCTGACTATCTTTCAAATTATCCTCCAACCATTCAAATTGTTCCCTACCTAAAAGACTACGCTCTTCCTGGTAAAAATCAACATCATTTACCGAAAGCTGCGCCGTCCGACCAGTCAGGCGCTGGTCGAGTAGAAATAGCTCCAGTTCCTCTCCTACCGACAGTTTTCGAATGAGGTCGCTGGGTTTATTACCTCGGACAGGTAACCATTCAAAATAAGCCTGAATGGCGGCATTTCGGCGATCTTCCCACAGCCCTTCCGTTTCGGACTGATGGTTTTGCGCTCCCATCTGAAAGGCATCATTAGCGATTTCATGATCGTCCCAAACGAGGCAAAAAGGTTTGGTAGCATGCAAAAGCTGCAGGTCCGGATCGGTGCGGTATTGTGCATATCGCTGACGATAATCGTCTAAGGTGACGATTTCATGTCGAGGTAGAAAGGTCCGATCCGACAACCCGTTGTCTCGTCTACCTGTTTCATACTCGTAGATATAATCGCCCAGGTGCAGAACTAAATCAACTTCCTCTTTTCTCGCTATGTGGCGATACGCACTAAAATATCCTGATTCCCAATCACTGCACGAAACCACAGCGATATGGAACGCACCACCCTTCAATTCCTTCGGCAGGGTACGGGTCATACCCACGCGTGAATATTCATTTTTATAACTAAAACGATAATAATATAGCTTCCCTGCCTCTAATCCCGTTACGTCAGTTTTAACCGTAAAATCCCTTGCTTCGGAGGTAGAGAATTCACCTTTTTTTACCAGCTTTCGGAAATTGGAATCGGTGGCGACCTCCCATGCAACAACTGCTTCGGAAGTGTTCGGGGGAGAAACACGGGTCCATATGATCACCCGATCCTGTAGGGGATCACCCGAAGCCACCCCGTGTTTGAAATAACCCTCGTGCGGACTGCCCCAGGTTTTAGGAATAAAAGGTACCGAAATGAACGAAAGCAAACTACCAATAAATCGCTTCCGTGAAATTGAATTAACTTTGAACGAATGCATACCCGCGATTAACGATTGGAATTCATCTAAGTGTTATGGGTTTAATACTGTTTTTACACAACGATTCAACCAGATTCTTGCGATCTGAGAAATCTATACAGTGTTAACAAATATAAAAATAAAATTTAATTTTACTAAACATTCCAATTTTTCAGAACTGCTTTTTTATTTAACCGTGCGGATTTTTAAGCGCTAAGCGTGCGATCCGACAAAGGTATCCACGCTTAAGGCTCAATTATTGTTCTTTCCGCTCGTTTGGGTGGCTCGACGGCTATCTATACTGGGATTGATTTCCTCTATTTCACTTCGATCTAACCATAGAATCCGCCGAAACGTAACAACAGGCAGTATTGGATTTGCCCCTTAAATTACATCCACCTCGGCAGGAGAAGGTACTGAGCTTTCGTAAATTTTTTAATGCTTACCACTTTTAACCCTCATATGGATACGTTGTTGTTTGAGGTAATGTTATTTATAACTCTGTCGTGTTTCCTGCTTC
>JBAYRB010000429.1:0-3420 GCA_041676905.1 Spirosomataceae bacterium | reverse complement strand
TAATTAAAACAATGGCAAAAGAGATAGCAAGATACCTGGAACTGCAAGTAAGAGGTGGTCAGGCAAACCCACCCCCACCCATCGGCCCTGCATTGGGTTCGAAAGGGTTGAATATAATGGAGTTCTGCAAGCAGTTCAACGGCCGTACCCAAGATAAACAGGGTCAGGTGTTGCCTGTTCTGATCACATATTACAAACACAAGTCATTTGACTTTGTAATCAAAACTCCTCCGGCGGCCAACCTTCTGCTGGAAGCAGCCAAAGCAAAAGGAGGTTCTTCCCAGCCTAACCGTAATAAGGTAGGTAGTGTGTCGTGGGAGCAAATACGTCAAATTGCTGAGACCAAACTTCCAGACCTGAATTGCTTCACCGTTGAAGCCGGTATGAAGATGGTTGCAGGTACTGCACGTAGTATGGGCATTTCGGTTACAGGGAACGCTCCCTGGGAGTAATTTAAACTTGGGTGCTTAACCCTGCAAGTAGGAAAGAAATGGGAAAAATAACCAAAAAAAGGAAAGAGGCGCTCTCGAAACTCGAACCCGGTAAGCAGTATTCGCTCATTGAAGCTGCGGAGGTAATCAAGAGTATTAGCTATACCAAGTTTGATGCTTCCGTAGATATCGATGTTCGTCTGGGTGTAGATCCACGTAAAGCCGATCAAATGGTTCGTGGCGTAGTAACCTTGCCTTACGGTACCGGTAAAGACGTACGCGTACTGGTGCTTTGTAGCCCCGATAAAGAGGAAGAAGCTAAAGCAGCAGGCGCCGATTACGTAGGTCTGGACGAGTATATCCAGAAAATCGAACAAGGATGGACGGACGTCGACGTGATCATCACCATGCCTAGCGTGATGGCAAAAGTCGGACGACTTGGGAAAATATTAGGTCCTCGTGGCCTTATGCCCAACCCGAAATCCGGAACGGTGACCACAGAAGTGGGTAAAGCAGTGCAAGAAGTGAAAGCTGGAAAGATTGATTTCAAAGTTGATAAAACCGGCATCATCCATGCAAGCATAGGAAAGGTATCTTTTGAACCTGAAAAACTGGCAAAAAACGCGCAAGAGGTAATTAATACTCTGGTACGGCTCAAACCAGCTGCAGCAAAAGGTACATATTTGGGTTCGATTCACTTGTCAAGCACGATGAGTCCGAGTGTATCAATCGATAAGACAACGATTCCAGGTATTTAATTATGACAAGAGAAGATAAAGCAGCTATCGTTGAAGAGCTGAGCGCTAAATTCGCAAGTATACCTTATTTCTATATCGTAACCGCTAACGGCTTGACAGTCGCTGAAACTAACCAGCTTCGTCGCCTGTGCTTCGAAAACGGTATCGAATACAAGGTCGCTAAAAATACACTGATTAAAAAAGCACTGGATACCCTCGATGCCGATTACTCCCCTTTTGAAAATGGAGTATTGAAAGGGTTCTCCGGAATCATGTTCCATCCAGAATCGGGTAAAGTACCAGCGAAACTTATAAAAGAGTTCCGGAGTAAAATCAGCCCTGAGAAATTTAACCTCAAAGGTGCGTCCATCGATACAGCCGTATTCGTAGGGGCTGACCAACTCGATGCACTGGTAGCTCTTAAATCTAAACAAGAGCTTCTGGGCGAGGTTATCGGACTGTTGCAATCCCCTGCACGCAATGTTATTGCAGCATTGCAAGGCGGAGGTCACAAACTGGCCGGAGTCATCAAAACTTTATCCGAGAAAGGAGAATAATTATTATCAAATCAAATTTTATTACGTAATCAATTAAATCAAAAAATAAAAATGGCAGATTTAAAAGCTTTTGCAGAGCAGCTTGTTAATCTTACTGTTAAAGAGGTAAACGAACTGGCTAATATCCTAAAAGATGAGTATGGCATAGAGCCTGCCGCTGCTGGTGTTGCAGTAGCTGTTGGTGGTGCTGCTGCAGGTGGCGACGCTCCTGCTGCTGCTGCTGAGCAAACATCTTTCGATGTGATCTTGAAATCAGCCGGTGCTAGCAAACTAGCCGTGGTTAAATTAGTGAAAGACCTGACTGGACTAGGTCTGAAAGAAGCTAAAGAACTGGTTGACGGAGCACCAAAACCATTGAAAGAAGGTGTTGCGAAAGACGAAGCTGAAGCATTGAAAAAGCAACTCGAAGAAGCTGGTGCTGAAGTTGAGGTTAAATAATTGAAACTTATACACTGTTTTTAGGGAATAGGTCCGCCCATGGATCTATTCCTATTTGTGTTTTCGACTAAAAACAGTTTTTTTAAAATCTTCAAAAGGATTTTAACCCAGAAAACACAACCCCCACTTCAGGATCGTCCGAAACACTGCTTTAGTTCGTAGTAAAGTCTAGTAAAGGGGCGGTCACTGAATATACTACGAGGCAAAATTAGGTTTAGGCGTAGCAATAAAGACGCCGTTTTTCAGCGCGTCAGGCTGCCTGAATTATTTCATTAACCAAAAACATTTTGGCCTTGGCTACAAAAACAATTCCCAGAAAAAGTTTCGCCCGGATCAAGCCGGTCATCGATTATCCTGATTTTTTAGCCGTTCAAATCCAGTCTTTCCGCGACTTTTTCAGTCTAGACACATCGGCAGAAAACCGCACAGGAGAAGGGCTCTACAAAGTTTTGGCTGAAAACTTTCCCATCGCCGAATCACGCGAGAACTTCGTACTCGAATCCGTAGACTACTTACTCGAACCCCCCAAGTATACCGTTGATGAATGCATCGACAGGGGGCTCACCTACGCAGTTCCCCTGAAAGCGAAGCTGAGACTGATTAATAACGATGCTGATAATGAAGACTTTGAAACCATCGAACAGGAGGTATTCTTAGGAAATATCCCCTACATGACCGAAAAAGGGTCGTTCGTTATCAATGGCGCCGAAAGGGTGATCGTTTCTCAATTACATCGCTCCCCAGGTGTGTTCTTCTCTATGAGCAAACATACCAACGGTACCAAACTATATTCTGCGAGAATTATCCCCTTCAAAGGCTCCTGGATCGAGTTCTCGACCGACGTGAACAACGTCATGTACGCCTATATCGACCGGAAAAAGAAATTTCCCGTTACAACGCTGTTAAGAGCAATAGGGTTCGGTTCCGATAAAGATATTCTCGATCTATTCGGACTCTCCGAAGAGATTGAAGCGACAAAAACTAACCTGAAAAAAGCAGTAGGGCGCCGGTTAGCAGCAAGAGTACTTCGGACTTGGACCGAAGACTTCGTAGATGAAGATACCGGCGAAGTCGTATCCATCCAACGGAATGAAGTGTTGATGGAACGCGACTCCGAAATTACCGAAGAAGATATCAGTCTGATATTAGATTCAGGTCACAAGTCAATTATCCTCCATAAGGAAGATATGAACGTGGCCGATTACAATATCATTTATAATACACTCCAAAAGGATAGCTCCAACTCCGATAAAGAAG
>JBAYRB010000428.1:0-3424 GCA_041676905.1 Spirosomataceae bacterium | reverse complement strand
TGTTTTGTCTTTTACAAATATCCGCTGATAAAAATCAACAATAGAAGTGGAGGCCAATGACTGATAAGCTGAGGCCACCGACCCCATGCAGGCCAACAAGATGACCGCAATTAATAAGCCCACTAAACCGGCAGGCAGGTAGTCAGTTATAAACCGAAGGAAAATATAGTTTACATCATTAGCAGTAGTGCCTGTGGCTTCGGTTAGAAACGCGCTCGCTTCTTTCCTCAGACCTTGTAATTCCCGTTCAGACTCCGATAAAACGGTTCTTAATGCGTCAATTTCCGAAACATTTTTATGTTCAATAGCTTGATTGAGCTGTAGTACTTGTTCTCTTTTCTGCTGTTGAAGTTCGAGATGTTTTTGTTCCAACGCCCCGTATTGTTCGGCATAGGCTGTTGCTTGAATTTTCTGTACCGGAACATTGTCGAAATGCAAGGGTGGGGTGACATACTGATAGAATGCAAAGACCAAGGCACCGACCAGTAGAATCAAAAACTGCATTGGAATTTTTAATAACCCATTCATCGCCAGACCCAACCGGCTTTGCCCCACACTACTGCCCGTTAAATAACGGCCTACTTGCGATTGATCTGTACCAAAATAGGATAGTTGCAGAAAAAAGCCACCAATAATACCAGACCAAACATTGTAACGGTTATTTAAATCAAAAGTAAAGTCAATGACATTGGTCTTACCCATTTTCCCCGCGACGTGTAAAGCGTCCGTAAAGGAAACTTGGGGCGGTAACAGTTTAACAACCATAACACCGGCGATAACCATTCCAAGGGTGACGATCCCCATCTGTAAAAGGTGTGTATAGGAGAGAGCACGTGCTCCCCCGGTAACCGTATATAAGAGTACCGCAAACCCAGATAAAATATTCGTATATAATATATCCCAACCCAATATGGAAGATAAAATCAAAGCTGGTGCATAAATAGATAAGCCTGTCGATAAACCCCGTTGCAGTAAAAATAAAAATGAGGTGAGTCCACGGGTGCGCAAATCAAAGCGCTTTTCGAGAAACTCATAGGCCGTTACCAAACGAAAACTGTGAAACTTTGGAATAAACGTCACGCACAAAACCACCATAGCCAACGGCAACCCAAAATAAAACTGGACAAAACGCATCCCGTCGGTGTACGCTTGCCCCGGGGCTGACAAGAAAGTGATGGCACTGGCCTGTGTAGCCATCACCGATAAGGTGATATGATACCAGGGAAGAGAGCGGTCGGCTAATAAATAAGAGGATATGGTCCGATCCCGTCTACTTTGGTAAATGCCGTATCCAACAATCGATAAGAGGGTGAGGAAGAGAACAATCCAATCGAGTGAGTTCATTGAAACGTGACAGTAAACCAGTAAAACAATGCAATTAACAAGACTAATGAGACAATAATAATTAAGTATAACTGACGCCAGCTACTTACGAATGGCGGTAAACCGTCCTCGGATTTGTTCATGAGGTTAATTGGATTATTCAAGGTTTTAATTGCTAGTCACCACAAAGTAACACTTTTTCCGATGAAAATCAGACATTATCTCCTAGGTTTCCTATAATCCCTGTACGCTTTTCTTACTTTTGTAGGTGCGTTTTTCAAAATCAGTGATTTTAAATTATGATCGTAGTTACCGGTGCCGCAGGCTTTATAGGTAGTTGTCTGGTTCGTCGCTTAAACGATGAAGGCTTTAAATATATTATCGCGGTAGATGACTTCTCCCAAACCGAAAAGATTAAAAATTTAGAAGGCAAACAGCTCAAGGAAAGGGTAGAACGAGCCGATTTTTTCAACTGGCTGGACAGAAATCACCAGGAGGTTGAATTTATTTTTCATTTGGGTGCTCGGACGGATACCACCGAATTTGATAAAAATATTTTTGATCAGCTCAACTTAAATTACTCGAAAGATATTTGGCGCAAATGTATCGATTACCAGATCCCACTGGTTTACGCCTCTTCGGCCGCTACCTATGGATTAGGGGAACTCGGATATGAAGATATAGAAGACAATATCCCAAAACTCAAACCTCTGAATCCTTATGGTGAGTCGAAAAATGAGTTTGATAAATGGGTATTGCAACAGGATGAGAGGCCATTTTTTTGGGCTGGACTGAAGTTTTTCAATGTGTATGGTCCGAACGAGTATCACAAGGGGAGAATGGCTTCAGTGATTTTTCATGCTTATCACCAAATAAAAGCGACCGGGAAAATGAAGCTTTTCCGTTCACACCGACCCGATTTTAGAGACGGTGAACAACAGCGGGATTTTGTTTACGTGAAGGACGTGGTTGAAGTTTGCATGTTTCTCATGCATCATCGGAAGGATGCTGGAATCTATAATTTAGGTAGTGGGAGAGCGCGAACGTTCTTGGATTTGGTCCGTAATACTTTCCAAGCCATGCGGTTATCCCCCCAAATTGAATTCATCGATACGCCGCTCGACATAAGAGACAAATACCAATATTACACCGAGGCGCCGATGGAGAAACTTAGGAATATTGGCTATGATCGCCCCTTTACAACTTTAGAAGACGGGGTTAATGATTATGTACACAATTACCTGGCCGAATCCAAAATTTGGTAAGAACCTAGCTCGGTGCGACCTAATTCTGAAATTATTTGTTATTTTTGAATTAAATCAAACTGAAATGCGACGAGGATTGTTGTCCAATTAGCAATCAAGTCAGAATTAAAAAAATATGGCGTAGTCTGGAATGATACGCTCTTTACGTTTATGGGAAAGGAAGTAGAATTGCTGGAAGAAATCACGAGTTCGGACTATAAGTATGGTTTCTACACCGATATTGAAGTCGATGAAGCCCCTCCGGGTCTGGACGAAGGTATTATACGGTTTATTTCAGACAAAAAACAGGAGCCAGAATGGATGTATGAATGGCGTCTGAAAGCTTTTCGTATGTGGAAGGAAATGGAGGAGCCCAAATGGCCAAATGTTACTTATCCTCCTATTGATTTCCAAGCCATAAAATATTATTCAGCACCCAAAAAGAAGAAAAAGGTTAAAAGTTTGGACGACATAGACCCCGAACTGAGAAGAACCTTTGAAAGACTTGGGATTTCATTGAGTGAACAAAAACGATTGGCCGGAGTGGAAGAAGAAGGTACGGACGTAGAGACTACTACCCCGCAGGTAGCTGTGGACGCGGTTATGGACTCAGAGTCTGTCATCACTACTTTCAAGAAGGAACTTAACGAAAAAGGGATAATTTTTTGCTCCATCGCAGAAGCTATTCGCGAACACCCTGAATTGGTGAAAAAATACCTAGGCTCTGTGGTACCCCCTCGGGATAATTTTTATGCAGCACTCAATTCAGCCGTATTTTCAGACGGATCCTTCGTATACATTCCCAAAGGGGTGAGATGCCCCATGGAATTGTCGACCTATTTCCGGATTAATGCGGC
>JBAYRB010000427.1:0-3433 GCA_041676905.1 Spirosomataceae bacterium | reverse complement strand
TTTTATTGTGCCCAACAAGGACATGATGTACATGTTATCACGGGGTTTCCCTTTTATCCATCCTGGAAAAAAAGGAAAGAAGATCAAGGAAAGCTTTTTCGTACGGAACAAATTAATGGTATTACCATCCATAGGGGCTACATCTACGTTCCGTCAAAGCCAAGTGCGCTGAGCCGAATTTTTCACGAGCTATCACTCTTTATATTCTCTTTCTTCAATTCTCTAAAAGTCAAAAAGCCCGATCTCATTGTTACGTTTACGACGCCTATTTTAATCGGGGTATTGGGCAGTGCTATGAAATCCATATGGGGCTGTAAACATATTATTAACGTACAAGACTTCGAATTGGAAGCTGCGTTGTCGCTTGGAATGTTCAAAGAAAGCATAGTAACGCGGATAATTGAAAAGGTTGAGAAATGGAGTTATCGGAAAGCTGATTATGTATCGAGCATTTCTTACGGTATGGTAGACCTTTTACGAATTCGAAAATCGCAACCCGATGATAAAGTAATTTATTGGCCTAATTGGAATACGACTGAACGAAAAGGTAAGAAGAGTGCTAAAGGATTGTTTCGACATGAGTTCGGAATTCCGGAAGAAAAGAAGATTATAGCGTATGCCGGAAATATAGGCAAAAAGCAAGGGCTTGAGCGATTGATCGATGTTGCTGCAAGATTTCAGGATCGAACGGATTACCTATTTTTGATTATTGGGGAAGGAGCGGGTTTGCCACAGGTTAAGCAATATGCAGATAGGTACAAGCTTCAAAATCTTAGGTTCCTGCCTATGTTAAGTAAAGAAAAGTACCAATGGCTTTTGGTAGACAGTAGTGCCATGTTTGTTTCGCAGGCTAAAACTCAATTTGATGTTTATTTCCCCTCGAAGGTGATTGGGATATTGGATGCTGGAAAGTTATTGATTCTTACCGCGGATAAAAATTCAGAACTTTATAAGGTCGCTAAAAAGTTCAATCTCGGTTTAGTTTCAGATTACGATCATCCGGAGGAATTAATGGAACAGGTCAGGCAGTTTATGGATGGGGAAGTATCGGACGATGATTATAGCGTCAGTAGAGAAAATTTTGTTAATTCTTTTAAAAAGGAAATTGTGTTGGGTGGTATTTTGGATAAAATTGATGCGCTCGTGAAGAAATAGTTCGCTTTTTCTCGATAATGGTAGGCGACTTCCGGATTTCCGATCAATGTACAATTATCGGTGTATTTGGATTAATAATTTGCTCTAGCCAGCACCTCAACGCTTTAACATGGGTATAATTGACTTTCACTTTCTGCCCGTATTTCTTGAGCTGTTTCAGGCTTCCCATAGTAAGTTAGGGGCAAACCTGAATTGTTCAGAGTTCTTAGTTGATTGCATGTAAGAACGGACAATAAAGTGGATTAAAAAAAGCAAAAAGGCCTATGAGTTTGGATTTTAATCTATTAAACGTATATACCTGCGGGTCTAACGAAAACAGACTTCCTTTTACCAATTTAAATGTGTTTACAAAGTAAAAGTTCAGTTTTAGAAAGGAAGGTCAGGGATTTATGCAGCAAGATGGTATAATCCTGTTGTCGGAAACCTCATTTTTTCTCAAAAAGATAAATGATCCGCCGATTAAGGCGATCGACCCAGGGATTCCCCTGTTCCGGAATAAACTTGTCCACAAAAAGAGGGAGGGTTGCAGCTTTCAATTGATAGCCTTGATTCAACAAATTATCCCGTGCGTTATCGGCTAAAAACACCGCTTTATTAATATAAAGTAAGCGGACAGAATCGCCATAATCCGCGTAAAGTGAAGGGCACGATAAGTCTGTAATCACTTGATCACTCAGTCGTGGTGGCTGGTAAAACCATTTACGAATTTTCGTCTGATCGAAAGGGTTTTCCACTGCGTCCGGATCATATCCACGAATCATATAGGGGTGGTATTCGATTTGCGTGTAAAAAAGCCGTGCGGGTTTATTAAAGTAGTTACGGTTTACCGCTCCCATTAAAGCCTCCCCCTGAATACTTAAAATTCCGCTATTCATGAGGGAGTGATAGGTAAGTAAAGCTAGGTTGAGCAGTACAAGAAGAGCAACAAAGGGCTTGAAAAAGAGTACTTTCCGTAAGGGGGGAAAGTGATAACTAAATTCTTGCAGACCATAAACAATCAGAAACGGGAAGAATGCCAGTACCTGAAGTAGAAATCGCCACTCCTTGTGACCAATAATACTTAGTACCCCAATTGTACCTAATACGCTAATGGAAAGGAAAAAACTTTTCCTGTTCAACATACTTCCTGCAAGCCCCAAGTACGTTAGAATTCCAAATAACAAGGTGGAGCTAGTCAGTAGTAAGGTCAAATAATAATACCACGGACTTACGCCAAATGCATTCACTACGCCTTTAAAAAGCTGGAAATCGAGATATCGGTAGGGGGTGAAAATCCAATCTTCATATAACCACACATCTGTAAGTACACCGATAGATAATCCAAGTCCGATACCGCCGCTGAGATAAAGACAGTCCTGCCATTTTAATTGACGCGTCCAAACAAATCCCGTCAATAGGATAGCGGAGGTGATAGCGCTTTGAAAACGAGCAAAAAAGGCCAGCCCAAACAGTAGTCCGATGAGCAGAAGTTGCCCTTGCGTATTTCGATCGCTCAACAGGAAGGCACAACCCAAAAGCATTAGCGATTGGGCAAAAGTCTCGGAAGCAAAATGCACATAATAGCAAGGGATAAACCAAAAGAAATAGGAACTGGCGATATAGGCTTTTTGAAACGCTGGCTTGAAGAGATGGAGGGTAGAATTGATAAAACGAGTAAGGCAGAATGTGAAAAATAAACCTGTAATAACCCTTAGAATTTGTGTCAGTTTCACCGGGTCCGAAATTCCGAGAGCATATATAACCTTTAAATAAACATAGATCAAAAAGGGTTGAAGCCCCTGTCTCTCCTGATAATGATATTCCCAGGCTAGTTCAGAGGCTTCTATCCTTCCTAATTTAAAATTGGCAAATTCGATAATTTGATAGTGTTGGTCCGGGTGGTACCCGATCAAACTATTAATTGAATTGATTAAAACCAATAAAAGAAATACTACTAATGAATAAGTTTTGAAACGATCTGTTTCAATCTTGTTCGAGAAGGGCATTATTACTTAGGACTAAGGAAAGGCTGGTGCCTCCAATTCTTGCAAG
Organism: Spirosomataceae bacterium; assembly: GCA_041676905.1. Classification (GTDB taxonomy): domain Bacteria; phylum Bacteroidota; class Bacteroidia; order Cytophagales; family Spirosomataceae; genus Ravibacter. The sequence goes on along the minus strand of JBAYRB010000427.1, from coordinate 247 downwards.
AAAGTGCCTAGGTTAAAAGAGAATCGGGGGGTTAAGTTAATGTCTTCCCACCAATCGACTACTTTTTGTCCTTCTTTCGTTGCAATCAATACGGTTTTTGAATCAGAAAAGATCCAAATTACCTTCGTGGTGCCAAAATTAAGCAAGGTTTTGATTTTTTTCTGAATGTACTCCTCGTCCGTTAGGTTATCCGATTCGATATGGGTGTCTATTTCGATATGAACAGAAGGAGGAATTACGGCAAAAG
>JBAYRB010000426.1:0-3433 GCA_041676905.1 Spirosomataceae bacterium | reverse complement strand
TGATCAGATTAACCGAAATATTGCCAAAGTGTACCTGATACTCGCCACTTTTGCGATCATTATGCTGGTGATCATCGTGATATTGATTAACAATACCATCAAATTGGCGATTTATTCACAACGGTTTCTCATTCGGAGTATGCAGTTGGTCGGGGCTACCGACGGATTTATCCAACGCCCCTTTTTGGTGCACGGAGCGATGCAGGGCGCTATAGGAGGCACCTTGGCCTGTGTTTTATTGGTAATTCTGCAACAGGCAGCGGTGCGAAATATAGAAGGACTTATTTTACTCCAAGAATATTCCAAGTTAGGCTTCCTGATGATAGGAATTATTCTACTGGGTGTCCTGGTAGGACTGGCATGTACCTATCAATCCCTGTCTAGATATCTCAGGATAAGCCTGGACGAACTTTATTAATTGAAAAATAATTTGATCTAATAACCATTCTACAATGGCTGAAAAAAAAGACTTCCCTTTTACTTCTCATAATTACAAACTGATGCTGATCGGCATCGCTATCATTTTGGCAGGTTTTTTTATCATGAGCCTTGATAAAGAAGAATTCGGATTCGGTTTTCTAGGACTGACCCTCGGTCCTTTGGTGGTCATCGGCGGGTTCATCTTTCAATTTTGGGCTATCTTCTTCAAAAAACCAGCTAAAAAATGACATTCTGGCAAGCGATGGTATTAGCCATCGTAGAGGGGATTACCGAATTTTTACCGGTTTCCTCTACGGGGCATATGATTATTGCCTCTTCTCTGATGGGAATCGGACAGGAGGATTTTGTAAAAATGTTTACCGTAAATATTCAGTTCGGAGCGATCCTTTCAGTCGTAGTACTTTATTGGCGTCGTTTCGTCAAGGATATTGACTTCAATTTTTATCTCAAACTACTGGTGGCATTCGTTCCGGCAGCGGTGTTCGGGTTTCTTCTCAATGACCTGATAGATAGTTTGTTAGAGAATGTCTACGTGGTTGCCATCATGCTCCTGCTCGGTGGAATCGTGCTGGTTTATATCGACCGCTGGATTAAAGCTCCGACAGCTGAAAAATCGATGAATTTTACACATGCCTTTAAAATAGGGCTTTTCCAATGTATCGCCATGATTCCCGGAGTTTCGCGCTCTGCGGCCACCATCATTGGAGGGATGGTCCAAGGGTTTTCAAGAAAGCAAGCTGCCGAATTCTCCTTCTTCTTAGCCGTTCCTACCATGGCTGCAGCTGGCGGGTACAAGTTTCTGAAAACCTACGATTCGATACAAGCAGAGGATGTTCAAATATTACTTTGGGGAAATCTGGTCGCGTTTATCGTAGCCATGCTTGCGATCAAATTTTTTATTAATTTCCTGACCAAATATGGCTTCAAAGTATTTGGTTATTATCGGATCGCGCTGGGTTTACTGTTACTGATCTTGCTTGCATCCGGTTATAAACTTGATATTGTGTAGCGTGACGGAAGAGATTGCAAAAACAGTTCCGGTTGCCGATCCGGGAGAAGTGATCCTTATTGATAAGCCGCTCACCTGGACTTCGTTCGATGTGGTGAACAAGCTTAAAAAAGCATGTAGGTTCAAGAAAATCGGGCATGCCGGCACGCTCGACCCCCTTGCTACCGGCCTTTTGATCTTATGTACAGGCAAAAAAACTAAGCAAATCGACCATTATCAAGCCCAAGAAAAGGAATATACCGGAACCTTGGTCTTAGGGAAAACAACCCCTTCCATCGATTTAGAAACTGAATTTGATGGGGAATACCCCGTCGACCACATACCCAACAGTGGTTTAATTGAGGCCGCCCTTCAAAGCTTAACCGGAGAACTTGAACAATATCCACCCATTTACTCAGCGGTTCGATTGGATGGAGAGCGTCTGTATAAAAAAGCGAGAAGAGGAGAGAGCGTCGAGATCAAACCTCGCCGGATTCATGTCCATGAATTTGAAGTAGATACACGCCTTTTTCCGGAAATTCAATTTCGTATCGTTTGTTCTAAGGGGACTTACATCCGAAGTTTAGTAAGAGACTTTGGAAGATTGGTTCAAAGTGGAGCCTATTTAGAATCGCTTCGAAGAACCCGGATTGGGGATTTTCATGTTGATCAAGCATGGGAATTAGAAACTTACATCAAAAGGAAAAGATCGGAACTCGGGTTACCAATTGATTAAAACCCGGGTGGAGCACTAGAAAAGAATATGAAAGTATATCGTCGTTTAGAGGATTTTAAGAAATTGGATAACGCTGTGGTTACCAGTGGAATGTTTGACGGTGTACACTTGGGCCATAAAAAAGTAATTTCTCGATTGCTGGAAGTTAGTCAGAATTGTGGGGGAGAAAGTGTCGTTATCACCTTTTGGCCGCATCCACGTATGGTCCTCAATGCCGATGATTGCAGTGATCTGAAGCTACTTTCTACCATCGGTGAGAAAATGGATCTCTTTGGGGAATTAGGCGTTCATCATTTTTTGGTAATTCCCTTTACGCGCGCATTTTCCGAACTCACCTCCGACGCATTCATACGATCGGTGTTGGTAGAGGCTATCGGTACAAAAAAATTGGTCATCGGCTACGATCATCGATTTGGACGAAACCGGGAGGGGAGCTTCGAATTCCTTTGTCAAAATGCACATGTATATGGCTTTGATGTGGAGGAAATCGCCAGTGAAGATATTGACCATATGGCCATCAGTTCTTCAAGAATCAGAGAAGCCCTTCTTTCATGTGCCATAGAAGATGCTAACCACCTGCTCGGTTACGAATATGCATTGTCGGGTATCGTCGTCAAAGGTGATCAGATTGGAAGGACCCTGGGTTTCCCAACGGCGAATATTCAGGTAGAAGAATCCTATAAATTAATTCCGGGTGACGGCATCTATGCAATTGAAGCCATTTACGGGGACAAGTCCTATCGGGGCATGCTCAGTATTGGTATTCGTCCTACGGTTGATGGGAAGAATCGAACCATCGAAGCCAACCTTTTCGATTTTCACAAAGAAATTTACGGGGAACATTTGACGATCAAATTCTGTAAATACCTTCGTCCGGAGGAAAAGTTTACGGGTCTTGAGGAATTACGTCAAATGATTCAACTCGACAAGGAAAATACCCTTCGCTATTTCGCCGAACGAGACCGGGCAAAATAAGATCATTTCCAGAGGAATACCCACCGGCAAATTTCTATTTGATAGTCATTAGCCGGGCTACCTATTTATGTAAACCCAGGCAGATGAGTAAAAAAAATCCTATTTTTGTGCCTGGGTTGGTCCCAACTTAATTTAGTTAATACAATTTTTAGCATGAGCGAATATAACCACAGCCGGATCGAGAAAAAATGGCAGGAGTTTTGGGCAGTGAATAATACCTACAAGGTTTCCAATCAGTCAGATAAACCCAAATACTATGTTTTGGACATGTTTCCTTATCCATCGGGAGCAGG
>JBAYRB010000425.1:0-3444 GCA_041676905.1 Spirosomataceae bacterium | reverse complement strand
TCTTTACACGCCGTCCTGATGCCCAATTTAAATTTGGTCTCGGAGCCACGTTTGGAGGTCAACATTTCTTTGTTCGTCCGGGCTATGATGACTTCATTGACGATGCGATTCGTGCACAACAATTAACTAGAAATGATGTAGAGATAAAGAAAAGTACGTCAGAAGACTTTTACTTGGTTTTGGGACCTGTGATTAGTTGGCATTTTACAAAATCCAAGAGAAGCCCTTTCCTGGAAGCCAGTGCGAAAGCCGGTATTTTCCGTACTACACCTGCCGCTATTAGTGTAAGGGAAATCGGAAGCCCTTCGGAAGCAGCACAAAGGGGTATATACGCTGTTTCTCCTAACGGAAATCGCTATTACTTCGGAGGTATCGCTGCGGTGGGCCTGTTCTTCCCTCTTAAAAACCCAACTTGGGCACTAGGGGTTCAAGTACAAGGTTACCGGACCAAAGTATCCTATGACATGCCTTGGTCGGAGCCAGGTGCCCCTTTAATGATTTCTCGTTATGTACGTGAACACGGTGGTTTCAATGGCGGTATAGCCCTTCGTAAATCCTTCGAGTACGACGTACCAGTTAAGAAAGATCCAACTGCAGCATTGGCATGTGTAACGCCTACGCTTTACCTGACCAGTGGCAACTCTTCCATTATTGGTAAGTACTTCACCGGAAAAGAAGCTAATTGCGAACCCATCGTCGCTTCTTGGACCTCGAGCCTGGATCCCGTTATGGCAGATAGCCTAAATCAAACGTTCACCGCTCGTATCCATCACCTCTATAACGGAGAAGATAAAATCATCGCAGAAACTATCTGTCAACCAGATACAGAACTGGCCTTCCCTACGAGTTACTTGAATAGCAACGGCTGTCCAGTAGATGGTCAATACTATGTAACCGTACAAAGCCACATGAATTCAGCATGTGCATCTTGTATCAGCCCTGTAGCTGCTAGTGGTTTCGCCGCGCTTAAAGCAGACACTGTGAAAGTGGTTGAAGAAGTTTGCGTATGTGTGAAGAAGATCGAAATTTCATCCATTCGTCGCGTAACCTCTACCGTACGTAAGTGGGCTAAGAGCGAGCAGTGTGAAGACTGTATCTGTCCTGTCGATACTAAAGTTACCCGTAACAGAAAGATTATTCTGCATACGGCTGAAGTTAAAGATTGTGACGAATTCAAGACTATCGAAGAAGTTCTTGCAACCGTTAAAGCTCCAAACTGGGCTAAGAACGTTACGATCGATATCGAAACAACTTCTTATGGAAACGCTTGTGCAGAAACCGGTGTTAAGAAAACTTCTTACTCGGCTACTGTAAACTCAGACGGAACCATCATCTACCAAGGTGTGAAGTAAGTTTCAGCTAAAAGCTAACAAAAAAGCGGCGAGGTGAAAACTCGCCGCTTTTTTGTTATGTACAAATCAATGAAACAAAGACTCAGAACCTAAGTCGAGGTGAAGTACTGTATTTTTAGAAAAAACTCTAAAACTTGAAAGAAATTAACCTATCCCCGGAAGCTGCACACGAAATGCATTTGTTTCCTAAAACTAAGGTGTAAAGACATTAAACGGGTAGTCCTACAACTTTCCTTAGTAAAAAAATTGTCCTTCGACTTCGGTCGTCGTTCCGATGAAACAGTGCGTTAGAACCCTAAATTTTAGGTTGATATTGGCTTACTTCAACGCCGAAACGTCTTAAAAACTCAACCCCCTCTTCTACTCCAATACCTTTGTAAGCCGCATAACTATGCAGGTACAAAACCTTCGCAATCTTCATCGTGAAGATAACCCTTGCACAGGCAATACAGGGGGCGAGGGTCACATATAATGTACTACCTTCGATGTTGGATCCGTTTTTCACTGCATAAAGAATGGCATTCTGCTCTGCATGAAGCGCAAGCGAACAGCTTCCTTTTGAATCCCTTGGGCACCCTATCTCGGGAAATTCCTCATCGCAATTGTGGGTACCGGCAGGCGGCCCATTGTAACCAATTGAAATAATTCGCGTATCTTTTGTCAACACCGCCCCTACTTGTGCTTTAATACAATGGGAACGTTTTGCCAAATTTTCGGCTAACTCCATGAAAATGGTATCGAAGTCAGGTTTGGCACCACGATGGGAAATACTATCCATTAAGTATACTTTTTTTACTATTTTAGATTGCAAATTAGGGAATGCGAAACGGGTTTCAAAACATGAGGTTGAAGAGCAGTATTTTTTTAAAAGTCCTCCTACTATGCATGCTTCAAAGTCTGGGACTTGTGGCGCAAAATTCGGTGGTTATCACCGACCTAAAGTATCCCAACTTAAACCTCAAAGAAAAAAATCTATATTATTTGATTGATGTAGATGATCAAAGAAAAACCGGTGAGACCTCCCTAGGAGAAATTATTCACTTAACAAAACCTACTCCCTTACAACTCCAAACACGCCTCCAAACACTAGCCTTTGATTTTTGGTCTCACTCTTTACACAGCCACGTGGAAGATGGAATCCCCTTAACGATACGTTTTACTAAACTTTCTTTTTCAGAAAAACGCGAAGCACCGGGTAAAGTTCAGGGAGAATGTGGCATTTCGGTCCAATTTCTATGGTATCGAAACTTTGAAGCTATAAAGTTAACCCAGTATAACGCCAAAAGTAATTACACACGCCCCGAAGGGAAATTCAACCACGAAGAGTTTTTAACTAAAATGCTCGGCGACGCCCTGTTATATTTCGACAAGTGGATGACAGTTAACAAAGGTAGAAATTCTAACCTTGTTAAGGGTGTTAAACTCGTCCTCTTGGATGACCAGGGCCGACCCGATTCAGACACCGTTTTTTACGCCGTAGATCGCCCTCTACGATACGATGATTTCAAGGCACAACCCAAAATGGGTCGATATGCAGCCATGGTTTTTACGAGCATCTCATACGAGGGTAATTCGCGGGTAGTGGATAACTTTTTAGAGGTCGTCATTAACCTCAAAGTATATGTCGTAAAAAGTATGTCTTGGATGAAAGCCGACTCTAAGAATCCGCGGGTTCTTAAACATGAACAAACCCACTTCGATATTGCTAAAATCGCAGCCGAACGTTTTAAAAGACAAATCAGTAGCCTTGATCTGACAGTTGAAGACTACGATAGTCAAATACAATATCAGTTCTTGGAAACCTACCGGGAGATGCATAATATACAAAAAGCCTACGACCACGAAACCCAACATGGCCTTAATTTAGAAGCTCAACGGAAATGGGAGGAAATGGTGAGCAATGAGTTGCAAGGTATTTCGGAAATAAAAATTTAGACAAGTCACTCAAAACAGGGGAATGTAAAGGGTATCTTTTCCGTATTTAGCCCTATACTTTTCTATTTCATAGGAAGGTAAGCCTTTTTCCGTAGTCTCAAACACATACAGCAAATTCCGGGATTTAAAGATCAATGCGGATTCGTTTGATACGGAT
>JBAYRB010000424.1:0-3446 GCA_041676905.1 Spirosomataceae bacterium | reverse complement strand
TTTGATCGGTTTGGATACCCAATAAGCTAATGATAACCGGTAGTCCGATCAGCGTGAAAACTAGGGCACTGGATAAAGCTAAACCGGCGAAAATTCCAAAGTCGTTAAGCAGCTCTGAGTTGGCGAAAATGAGGGCTGAATAGGCTAAAATAGTGGTCAAACTCCCCGTTATCAGGGGTTTAGCAATATCCTGTATGGTTCGTGAAACTGAACCAGTATGCTTAAAATGGCTTACGAAATGGATGGAATAATCGAGTGCAATACCCAATAAGACCGCCCCGGTAGCTAAGGAGATGCCCGAGATATCGGGTTTTATATAACCCAGAATACCCACCGCGAAAAGTCCGCCAAAAGCTGCCGGGAGGAGGATTATGAGACTTGTTTTCAAGTTCCTATAATACAACCAAAGCAAACCCAATATCAATACCAAGGCCATTGCCAGGGTTCGGAAGGAGTCCATTTTGATGTGTTGTGCATTGCCGGCAGCCAGGGCAAATCCCCCGAAATAGTGCATTTGGTGTTCGGGATACAGGGCATTCCAATTGGCTTGAAAGACTTCCAAACTGTCGAATAAGGCAGTTTCCGCCCTAGAATCGCCCGGAAGAAAGTTGGTTTGAGCCGTGATGAGCACTTGTTTACCCTGATTAATCAATAGCATATCATTTTCGATATGGCTATTCAGCGTATTCATCCCTGTTGCCAATTCTTTGAAGACCGGGTAACTAAGGCCAATCGGATCTTTCAATACCAGATCCTTGATCCAGGTCGCCTCGGGCGTCTTCAGCCTCTGACGCACATCACTTACCGATTTCCGGATGCTGTCGAAATGGGTTCGTTGTTCAAAATAGGCATAGTGAAGGGTGTCCGTTAATAAGGGGAGATTCGTCAAAATAAAGTCGACAACCTCAGGTTGTACGTTTTCTCGAAAAGCCTGTATGTTGGTCAAATAACTTCCTGCGTTCGCTGACAAACGCTCTTCGAAGTTGGTTACACGCTCATAAAGCTCATCGACGTCACCGTTCTCGGGGACATCGATAGAAAAAACAACCTTACTATCGAGCTTGGCATCAGCAATTAATTTTTGAAAGGTGGTAAAAGAGCTGCCTTTGGGTAGAGTATCAAAAATACTTTCAGATACATCAATTTTGAGGATCCCGTTGATCAGAAAAATTACCGATCCGGTCAGTAAAATGATGAACAGCGCTTTGTTTTCGGAAAGGTAGCTTGTGACTTTGGTCAGAAATTTAGAAATCATTGATAAAACGCTGGTACAGGTTCGCCAAAATTAGCCACATAGTACTAGTTTGACAACTATCCCCGATTAATTGAAATTTGTCTATTCTTAAGAAATGATGATAGAACAGCACTTAAAGAATTGTTTTTGCCGATAACCGGGATAAAACAATTTTAGCTTTTACAAAATTGCTATTTTTGCCGCCGGATAAACCACGAACACTAATTTAATCAAGGGGTAGTCGATGAATTTTATTTCCCTGGAAGGGATTGAGCGTTATATTTTTTCCGGTCAGGAGTTTACGCTAACGTCGGAAACAGCGGAACGGATCGAAAAGTCTTTCGTGTTTCTAAAGGATTTCTCTGAAAGTACCATCATTTACGGTATCAACACAGGTTTTGGGCCTATGGCTCAATACCGGATTGAACCGAGTGATTTGCAGCATTTGCAGTACAATTTAATACGGAGCCACTCTTCCGGTGTCGGTAAACCACTGGAAGCTGATTACGCCCGTTGTGTTGTACTCGCCCGTTTATATTCCCTCCTTCAAGGAAATTCGGGAATTAGCCCCGACGTGATTCAAAAGCTTATACAGTTTCACAATAAGGGTATTGTCCCCGAAATATTTGAACATGGTGGGGTAGGAGCTAGTGGAGATCTGGTACAGCTTTCGCATCTGGCGTTAAATCTCATCGGTGAGGGCTACGTGTATAAGGATGGAAATAGACTTCCAGCCGGGGAAGCCTTGCAAATGTATGGCATTGAACCCCTAAAATTGAGCCTTCGTGACGGACTTGGTTTGATCAACGGAACCTCCTGTATGACAGGCATTGCGGCTATTAACCTGGTCTATGCGCGTCGCCTTTTTCAATGGGCAGTTGTCGCTTCATCGATTATTAACGAGGTAGTGAGCTCTTTTGACGATTCCTTCTCCGAGGAATTAAACGCTGTAAAAAGGCATAAAGGCCAACAAAAAGTAGCAGCGCTAATGCGTCAATTCCTGAACGGTAGCCGAATGTTGCGTAAAAGAGACGACCTCTATCGGGATGCGAACGAATTAAAACGCAAAGAGTTCAAAAAGAAAATCCAAGAATATTATTCCATTCGTTGCGTACCCCAGGTGTTAGGACCGGTTTTCGATACCATCGAAGTAGCAGTTCAGGTAGTCGAGAATGAATTTAATTCTACTAACGACAATCCGGTCGTCGATATGGAAACCGGAAATGTGTTTCATGGGGGTAATTTCCATGGGGATTATATTTCGCTGGAAATGGATAAGCTGAAATTGGTGATTACCAAACTTACCATGCTGATGGAACGTCAGTTGAATTTTCTATTGAATAACAAACTCAATGGGAAATTCCCACCGTTTCTGAATGGAGGTACTTTAGGGTTGAACTTTGGTTTCCAGGGCATGCAGTTTACAGCGACTTCAACGACCGCTGAAAATCAAACCCTGAGCAATTCCATGTATGTGCACAGTATCCCAAATAACAATGATAATCAGGATATTGTGAGCATGGGGACCAACAGTGCCCTCATTGCCCGTACGGTGCTCGATAACGGCTTTCAGGTCATGGCCATTCACATCATGGCTATTTGCCAAGCCATTGATCTCCTCGATGCGAAGGAAAGGGATTCTCTCTCTCCGGCCACAAGGAAGACATTTGAGAAAATTAGAGAATTGACAAAATATCGGATTGAAGATAGTGTTCCTTCAGAAGAAATTAATAGAGTAGCCAATTTCTTGAAGCGAGTGAATAACGCAGATTTATTCTGATCGTTCTATTCAAAAAAGTTGTGCAATCGATTCAAGAACCGATTACACAACTCAAAGTTTACCCAGAAGTTTATACTACAACTGCTTTTTTAACGGCTGGCGCCACTTTGGTGCCAAAAAGTTCTATTGCCTTCATAATGTCAGCATGGGGAGGCCCACCGGTGTCCATATGGGCTACAAAGCGTGTAAGTCCGAACATTTCCTGAGCCGTCAGAATTCGGTCGGTAATCTCAGAGGGGTCGCCGACATACAGGGCACCATGCGGACTCCGACTGATATCGAAATGCTCTTTGCTCAGGGGAGGCCACCCTCTTTCTCGACCAATTCGGTTCATTTGGGCAGCATAATAGGGATAGAAACGGTTGGCGATATCATCGGAATCCTCGCCGATCATGGTGTGGGAATGAATCCCAATACGCATCTTGGCCGGAT
>JBAYRB010000423.1:0-3447 GCA_041676905.1 Spirosomataceae bacterium | reverse complement strand
GGGCAAGCCCCTGTCGAGTTATATGAGCCCATTCGTTACCTGATGAATTTACAGGGAAAACGGCTACGTCCGCTTTTAACCCTACTCTCGGCCCAATTATTTACCGACCGATGGGAAATCGCACTTAAGCCCGCTCATGCTGTAGAAGTCTTCCATAATTTTACCTTAATGCACGATGATATTATGGATAATGCCCCCCTAAGAAGAGGTAGCCCGACCGTGCATTCAAAATGGAATACGAATACGGCCATCCTTTCGGGCGATGTGATGTTGGTACAAGCCTATGAATTGTTCTTACATGCCCCTGAGTCTGTACTTAAACCTGTGCTTAAACGGTTCAATCGCACGGCAGCAGAGGTTTGCGAAGGCCAGCAGTTGGACATGAATTTCGAAACCCGTAGCGAAGTAAGTATAGCGGAATACATCGAGATGATCCGCCTAAAAACCTCAGTTTTACTGGGTTATGCATTGGAATTAGGCGCCCTTATGGCGGGCGCAGAAGAGAGGGCGGTAAAAACCCTCTACCATGCCGGCGTCAATATGGGGTTGGGTTTCCAATTGAAGGACGATTTACTCGACGTTTACGGTGATCCAAATCGATTCGGAAAGCAGGTTGGCGGCGATATTTTGGCCAATAAAAAGACGTTTTTATACCTGAAAGCACTTGAATTGGCTGATGACGAAACGCGTCAGGAACTCATTAATTTATTTAGCATGCCTACTCAGGATTCCGACACAAAGATCAAGAAAGTAACAACTATTTATAACCTATTAAATGTCAAATTTATTACGGAAGGCTTGATAAAGTCCTATTTTGATAGTGCAGTCGATGCGATCGGTAGCCTTCCTGTTCCTCCCGAAAAACGGGGGCAATTGTTGGAATTTGCAGATTATTTGATGAATAGGGATAAGTAAGCCTCCGTCTTTTTTTATATAAATACACTTTAAAATGTCGATAACGCTTTATATTATCATCATAACGATTGGCATATCCTGGTATGCCTTTAACAATTATTCGCTTCTCGATAAACTCCTTCTTAACCCGGTTAAAATAAGACGTAATAAGGAATATTACCGCTTTGTTACCTCCGGTTTTGTCCATGCCGATTTCGGACACCTGCTGTTTAATATGCTGAGCTTGTGGTTTATAGGGGAGGGTATTGAACGGTTGTTCGGCTATCTATTTGGTAATCTTGGATGGATCTATTTTATCGCACTTTATTTGTTAGGCATAGTAGTTTCGGACATGCCCTCTTTTTGGAAAAATAGGGATAATTCGGGTTACAATTCACTCGGTGCTTCCGGTGGGGTGGCTGCAGTCCTTTTTGCCGCCATCCTCTATGCTCCTTTAATGGATATCTACCTTTATTTTGCGATTCGAATGCCCGGTTTTGTTTTTGGGTTATTGTTTTTAGGCTATTCAATTTGGCAGTCCAAACGAGGCGGGAGTTATATCAACCATGACGCCCACATGTACGGAGCTTTGTTCGGAATGCTGTTTATGGCGGTGGTGCACCCTGATTCTGTACCTAATTTCTTCAGACAGCTGGCAACCTGGAGCCCATTTTAGAAACGATGATGGAATTGTCGTACACAATTCTGGGTAGGGGTAAAAAAGTGCTTTTGGCCTTTCATGGAATTACTCAGACCGGAGCTGATTGTTACGGCGTTTTCGAAAAATACCTTGGAGAAATTTATACTATTTATGCATTCGACCTACCCTTTCATGGGCAGCGTTCGGAGCATTTTTTAGATCAGCGCTGGTTAAACGGGAACCACCCCATTACACAGGCCGAATTCGAAAGCTTTTTGTTGAAATTCTTAGAACAACAGACAATTGATCGGTTTAGCGTAGCTGGATTTAGTATTGGAGGCCGTTTTGCACTCACGACGCTCGAATGCTTTGCATCTCGAATTGACTATGGTTATTTGATTGCTCCCGATGGTATTAAATCTCATTTAATCTTCCGGATCGCTACCCATAATAGGGTGATGCGTCGCCTTTTCAAATGGGCGATGACGCACACGACCTTGCTATACAAATCAGCTGAGTTTCTACAAAATAGAGGCATACTACACCCGAGTGTCTTAAAAATGCTCAAGCATATGATCGCGACTCCGGAGCGAGCTCGGACGGTTTATTTTTCCTGGGTGAATTTTCGGAAGTTAGGTTTAACTTCTGGTAAAAACTTCCAAGATGAACTACCGAGAGTTTACGTTTTGGTCGGACAATTCGATCATTTGATTCGTCAAAAAGACTTGGTGCGGCTCATTAAGTATCTTCCCCCCAATCAGGTGATCGCATTGGCTGCAGGCCATGTTTCGTCGGTCAATCAAGCAGCAATAGAAATTCAAAAAATTGAGCATAAAGGCCTTAGGGGGTAAGGTACAGCGTATACCTATCAACATCGATGGGCCGTATTTAAAAATTGCGATAAACCTCCAAAGGGTTGGTTTGCCATGTGAAAATTTCCCGATAAAATACTTGTAAAGGTCTGATTAGTAGATAGGTTTAATATAGTAAATTTGTCTCTGAAAAAGATTGATATAAATTCGTAGTATCAGTTGCAACGTTATACATAGAAAACTTGTCTTATATTGATCGAGGTTTGCCGCATTTGGGTTAACATTTTTTGGATTTAGATTCTTTCTTGCCTTGGTGTGTTGTGCTCTTTTGTCTCAGAAATAGTATAGTATTAAATTCTTTGACTTATTGTTTGTGAAGTTGTAAAACTTAACCCAATAAATTATACCGGTTATATATGGTTTTATTTGTCCTATTAAGCTGGTTAATAGGTTTTAACTTTTTAAATGAACACGAATCTGATCATCATCGAGCCGAGGGTGAGCGACTCTACGATCAGGAAAAGTATGATGAGAGCTTATGTCATTACCAAAAGGCATTTGAATTAATTCGGGAAAAGGATAAAATTCGAGCTGCCAATCTCTGTAATGACATGAGTAGCGTATACTATGCGTTACAAATGCCCGATTCTTCGATTGTAAAATGTTACGAAGGCTTAGCCCTTCTCTCAAAAATCGATCAAGAAAGTAAACCTGATTCGATTTACTTCAAATTATATTCCAGTTTAGGGACAATGTATCACGCATTAGCCCGGACGGACTCGTCGACCTACTATTTTCTACTTTCCGATCAGTTAATCGAAGACAACACGGAATTAGCCGACCAGATACCCGAGTACGTTTTACATCATTACCTGAATCAAGGAATTTCGGTATGGAGAAAACATAGGTATTACGACAGTATTACCTATTTCGAAAAAGCGATGGGTTTGGCCCGTCGAAAAAAAATGACGTCCGAACTAGGGTATATCTACAGCAATTTGGCAGAAGTGTATAGCTTACTCAATCAGCATAAAAAGGCGCTCAAAATGAGAATGTTGGCTATTCAGCAGATACCAAGTAGTCGACAACAATCGCTTCAAG
>JBAYRB010000422.1:0-3448 GCA_041676905.1 Spirosomataceae bacterium | reverse complement strand
GTACATTCTCTACAAAACTTTTATAAAAAGCCCCATTACAGTAAAGTACAGGTAGCTTTTTAAATTATTCAAATGAATATTTGTCCAAAATTTCTAAACTGGACTTCAATTCCTTCACCAATGCAAGCTCTTTTCGGAGTCATTTTCCATTTTATCGGCGGCTTTGCCTCTGGTAGTTTTTACATCCCTTATAAGAAAGTCAGGCAGTGGTCCTGGGAGTCGTACTGGCTCGCTGGCGGCCTCTTTTCCTGGTTGATTGTACCCTTTGTTGCTGCCTGGCTTACCATCCCCAACTTTATGAGCATCATCCAAAACACGGATTCGTCGGTGATCAACCTCACTTATACCTTTGGGGTGCTGTGGGGCATAGGAGGACTTACCTATGGCCTGGGGGTACGCTACCTGGGTGTAGCACTAGGAAGTTCCGTTATCTTGGGAATCACGTCCGTACTTGGATCACTCTTACCCTCTATTTATTACCAACTTCATCCAGTTGCAGGGAAGGATACCATTGGCGATATGGTAAGCAACACCTGGGGTCAATGGGTCTTAGTGGGTTTGTTAATATGTGTAATCGGCATCATTTTATGCGGTAGAGCCGGACAAATGAAGGATCGGGATTTGAGCTCGAACAACACGACCGACCCCGAATATAAAATAGGTTTGGGTTTATTCGTAGCCATCATTTCGGGTCTTTTAAGCGCCTGCTTTGCTTTTGGTATCGACGCCGGAAAGTCGATGGCCGATGAAGCCAATGCCGCCTGGAAACTCTTGAACCCAGGACAAGGCGAATACCTCTATCAAAACAATGTGACATATATCGTCATTTTACTCGGTGGCCTAACCACGAATTTTATATGGTGTGTGGGTCTCAATCTTAAAAACAGAAGCTATGGCGATTATGTAAATCCAAAAACACCTTTATTATCCAATTATATCTTCTCCGCGCTGGCAGGCACCACCTGGTTTATGCAGTTTTTCTTCTACGGGATGGGGGAAAGCAGGCTTGGAAACGGTGCTAGTTCATGGATTCTACACATGGCATTTATCATCTTAGTGGCTAATAGCTGGGGACTGATTCTCCGTGAATGGAAGGGGGTCAGGAGAAATACCATGATGACGATTATTGCGGGAATCGTGACCATTCTGATTTCCGTTTTGGTCGTCGGATATGGTAACTATTTAAAAGAATAATAGATTTTTCCTGTTTTTCTACTAAGTTTGCCCGCTTCAATTTTGAAAATTCCAGTCCACTGTGTTTAAAAAAATAATATCAAACCTTGCGTTCCAGGTTCTCGTAGCCATCATTTTGGGGGTGATTGTAGGACATTTCTTTCCCGAGACCGGCGCAAAAATGGACATCGTAGGTCGTTCTTTCATCGACCTTATCAAACTATTTATAGGCCCAATCATCTTCACCACCATCGTACTTGGCATGAGTACGGCGGGCGATCTAAAGAAGGTAGGTCGCTTAGGGTTGAAAGCGGTTATCTATTTTGAAATCGTCACCACCGTAGCCCTTATATTGGGGATTTTAGTAGCCTATTATGCAGAGCCAGGTAAAATTGACATTCAAGGACTGGCTGCCCAGGACACTTCAAAATTCACGAGTGCAGCCCAACAGGAATTCAGTTGGTGGGGATTCTTTAAATCGAATTTCACCCTCCAGGTCCTCACAGTAGCGCTCATCACGGGAATCGTTGTAAATCGCCTACCTCAGCGACAAACCCTCGTGCACCACCTGTCGAGAATTTCGACCTATGTATTTAAAGCCTTACGCTATGTCATGTACCTAGCCCCCTTAGGTGCATTTGGAGGTATTGCTTATGCGGTGGGCAATTTCGGATTAGCCACTCTGGTACCTCTTGGCAAATTAATGCTGAGCGTTTATGCAACTATGGTTCTCTTTATCTTCGGATTGTTGGGGGCGATACTCCGTTACTATAAAATAAGTATATTTAAGTTTCTAAAATATATTAAGGAAGAATTATTACTGGTGTTTGCGACTTCCTCCTCTGAATCAGCTCTGCCGTCGCTGATGGAAAAACTTCAAAAAATGGGTTGTGGCAAACAGGTCGTTGGACTCATCATCCCTACCGGCTATTCATTCAATTTAGACGGGACTTCCATCTACCTCTCCATGGCGGTTTTGTTCATCGCTCAACTTTATGATGTACACCTCACCTTTTGGGAACTGGCCGGTATACTCGGCATTTTGATGATCACCTCCAATGGAGCGGCTGGTGTGACAGGGAGTGGATTTATCGTATTGGCGTCGACCCTCACTGCTTTCCCTAAGATTCCAATCGAAGGGTTAGCCTTCTTATTGGGAGTGGATAAGTTCATGAGCGAAGCTCGGGCAATCACCAACATCATCGGAAATGCAGTGGCCACGGTCGTGATCGCAAAAAGTGAAGATGAGTTTTCGCCGCCTGATAATTTGGACTTAAGCTGACCTTCCTGGAGGGGGCAAAAAACAAAAAAAACTTATTTTTTACCCCCAATCTTTTAAAATTTTTTAGGAAAAATTACAAAAAGTGACATTTGTCATATTTCGCCTCTGAATTTCTATCTAGATTT
The DNA here is from genome assembly GCA_041676905.1 of Spirosomataceae bacterium. GTDB lineage: Bacteria > Bacteroidota > Bacteroidia > Cytophagales > Spirosomataceae > Ravibacter. The sequence goes on along the minus strand of JBAYRB010000422.1, from coordinate 868 downwards.
GCATTAGAAATTAGTGTGAACTCAACTCTATCGGATGAAAAGAAAGGAACCGGTTTCGGTTATAATGACGAAGAACGTCCATACGGTCAATTTATCTGATGAATTGGCGGACGTTGTGCAGACCCTCAAGAAACATAAGATTCGTCATATTCCAGTGGTGGATGGGAAAGATGTAGTAGGTATTATTAGCCGTACCGACATTAACCGCTTAACATTTGGTTCTTTATTCGAAAATCAGGATGGAGCTGACGAGGCCATACTGTCCATGCTGAGTGTTTCACAAGTCATGAGTAGTAATCCTCGCTTAGTACAAGCTGCGACGACCATACGGGAAGTAGCAGAGATTTTTACAACCGAAGAATTTCACGCTTTGCCGGTTACCGACGATCAGGGAAAATTGGTCGGGATTGTAACCACAACAGACATTATAAAATACCTTCTGGATCAATATTAACCAGAAGTTCACGATTTCATAGTAACAGAGAATTCAAAAAGGGTATTGCACTTTTGCGATTACCCTTTTTTGTTTGCCCACAAATTGAGACCTCACCCCCAGCCCCTCTCCTTCAGGCGAGGGGAGGATGGCTAGACAAGGAAGACGGGCTACCGTCAATGAAAGTCATAAAGGGGTGGTATGATAATACAGCTATCTGGGCTGAATTAGGCTTCGGGATTTGTTTTTAACCCTTAAAATTCCCCCTTCTCCATTCCCAAATCAATACAATCTCCCTAATCACCACCCCAAATCCAAACCCCGTAGGGGTGCCATTTCTATAGAAAAATGATTGTTCCCCAACGGTAGCCCAGAACCCCGTAGGGGTGATATTATAATTCCGTAAATATGCGAAATCTGGATTTGCATGGACAT
>JBAYRB010000421.1:0-3451 GCA_041676905.1 Spirosomataceae bacterium | reverse complement strand
CGTTCCGAGACCCGGCTGGTTCCCAGGAAGTGGCATGGGTACTACACATGGATCTCCCTACAATTACGACACCCATGTTCCCTTTGCTTTATTTGGTTGGGGTGTGAAGAAAGGCGAAACCTCCGCCGTACCTATGTGGCAGACATTGCTCCCACTATCTCGGCATTACTGCATATTCTACCCCCCAACGGAAGTATTGGAGACCCCGTCATCGAGGCATTGAAATAGAAATCGGAATTAAAAGCTAAAAGAAAAGGGGGACTGATATTTATTGTCGGCCCCCCTTTCTATTTAAAAATGGACAGTTTATTTTTTCAATTCCGCGTAATGTTTGAAAAATAACGGTATGGTTTCGATGCCTTTATAGAAATTAAATAAGCCGTAGCTTTCATTGGGCGAGTGAAGCGCATCAATGTCCAGTCCAAAACCCATCAGTACACTTTTTAAACCCAGTTCTTCTTCAAATAAAGCCACGATAGGAATGCTTCCCCCGCCTCGTGTAGGGATAGGCTCTTTTCCAAAAGACTCCTCCATCGCCTTGGCTGCTGCCTTATACTCTATCGAATCGGTGGGAGTTACATAGGGAAGACCTCCATGGTGGGGGTTAACTTTTACCGTTACCGATGAAGGCGCTATGGACTTGAAATGTTTTGTAAAGAGCTCCTCTATCTTCTTGTCATTTTGATGAGGGACCAACCGCATAGAAATTTTTGCAGACGCCTTCGAAGGTAGTACCGTTTTGGCCCCTTCCCCTATATAGCCTCCCCAGATGCCATTTACATCAAGGGTTGGACGAATAGACGTCCTTTCTACCGTGGTATACCCCGCTTCTCCTTCCACGTCTTGAATACCGAGTTCCCGCTTGTATTCCTCCAGGTCAAAAGGAGCTTCGTTGAGCGCTTTTCTTTCTTCAGCGGATAATTCCTCGACGTCGTCATAGAATCCTGGAATTGTTATACGCCCCTGGTCATCTTTCAAGGAAGCGATCATTTGACATAGTACGTTGATCGGATTCGCAACGGCACCTCCATAAACCCCAGAATGTAGGTCTCTGTTGGCTCCTGTCACTTCTACCTCCAAATAGGTGAGCCCACGTAAGCCTACTTCGATCGACGGCACATCGTTAGCGATGATACTGGTATCGGAAATCAAAATTGTGTCTGCTTTCAACAGTTCCTTATGTGCTTTTACAAAGTCGCCCAGATGATCGGAACCTACTTCCTCCTCCCCTTCGATCATGAATTTGACATTACAGGGGAGATTTTGGGTCGCCATCATTGCTTCGAAAGCCTTAATATGCATGTAGAACTGCCCTTTATCATCACAAGCCCCCCGTGCATATATTCTTTCATTTTTTATCACTGGATCAAATGGAGGGGAGTCCCAAAGTTCATAAGGATCAGCGGGCTGCACGTCGTAATGTCCGTAAATCAAAACCGTCGGGGCTTCAGGATCAATAATTTTTTCACCATACACTACGGGGTGCCCCTGAGTTTCAAATATTTCAGCTCGGTCGGCACCGGCTGCTTCTATCTTGGCCCTTACATATTCGGCTGCCTTACGCATGTCGTCCTTAAATTTAGGATCGGCACTCACCGATGGGATTTTCAACAGCTCCACTAATTCTCCCAGAAAACGAGCCTTATGTTGATCGATATAAGTTTGTAGAGTCATAATGTAAATCGGATTTTAAAAAAAAAAATAGCGAGAGATCGTAATCGCTCGCCCTAAATTTAATTAAATAGCTAAGACATCAGACGCGAGGTTTCTCTTTCCTCACAAAAAGTTTTACACGATTTTCACTACCATTAATAAGCCTTACGATATTTTTTTGATGGGTAACTACCACCATAACAAACATAGCAAACCCAAATACTACCAGCGAAGTTTCGGGTTTCCCAAACACTCCTAGCAATAATAATACTGGAAACGCTAAGGTAGCCAGCATCGAACTCAGGGATACGTACTGAGAAGCTATTAAAGTTAAAATGAAGATTGTAATACAAACCAATGCCAGTACTGGATGGATGGCTAAAACCATACCCAAGAGGGTGGCAACTCCTTTACCCCCTTTGAAATTGACATATACGGGGAAAATATGGCCAATGATGGCAACAATTCCGAATACAAACTGATAGGTCAGAATTTGCTCTTGGGGAATTAAATCAAAATAATAGAGCAGCATCGCTAACATTGTCGCTGTCCAACCTTTGAGCACGTCGATCAACATAACGACAGTTCCAGCTCGTTTTCCCAATACCCGAAAGGTGTTGGTAGCTCCTGCGTTTTTACTCCCAAATTTTCGAACATCAATACCCAGATATCCGATTCCGTACCAAACCGAGGAGGGAATAGAACCCAGTAAATAGGCTAAAACAATTACTAATACGGTCAGAAACAGCGACATACTCAAAAAGTCAAACTGAAATTATGCTTCTTAAATTATACATGTATCCAAAGTTAAGTTAACTTCTTAACAATACCATGCAAATTTAGTATTTTAATAAGAATTTAATTTTTTAAAACCCTTCTGCTTTTTCTTCTTTTTGGGTGGATTCTTTTTTCTGAGTTGTTCCACGGGTCGATTTCCTCACGGTGCGAGGCTGCCTTTTTGCATGCGGATAATTAGTATTAAATTTATCTACAAACGCCATCTTATCTTCCAGTGCCAAAGGAATTAACTGCATATCTCTAGCCCTACTCCGGGTTGCAGCTATTTTATCATTGAAGGAATAATCCGATGACACCACACCTAACATTTGGTCGGCGTAATCGAAGAAGTACCAAAGATCAGGGGTGATTTCCAAGAGCAGACTAAATCCTTCTTCACGGTCATCAAGTCGAATTTCAAATAAGGCGTCTGTCTGAGCATTAATATCATGGGTACCTAGGTTCGACAAACCGATTCTATCGGATGTATAAAAGGTCTTGTATTGCTCAGACCATCTCAGATTTACATTCGACATGACCAATGGGAGATTTAAACTCGGCGAGGCGTCACTGAGCGGTCTATGTTCAGCAGCCAGTTTATCGGCATAGATCTTAGTAGCATCAGCACCAATTAGAGCTTCCAGCTTTGCAAAAAGTCGTTCCACATTCCCTTCCGCGGGCTCATCGTTGTGTTCAGCCAAGTTTGTAGAAACTATTTTTTCAGCCAATTCTGGCAAAAGAGGTGTGAGCGCATTCAAATGTAAACCAATCAATGCATTCACTTCGACATGCATCGTATCGATCTGCGCCCAGCCGATCCCGGACGCGGTCGACCAATTACCTGGACCAAAACCAATTTTACCAGCAAAGTTGAATACCCCTTTCTCGTCGTCGAATTCCAGTACCGTAGTAGGCGGAACCAAGGAGTCGATCGGGTTTTTTCGGGTAATTTTAAACGTCTTCGACTTGCCATCGTAGTACATATCCCCCTCCGCTATAAAGAAATCCGGATCCCGGGGAT
>JBAYRB010000420.1:0-3455 GCA_041676905.1 Spirosomataceae bacterium | reverse complement strand
TTGTTAAATAATCGTCGGCACCGCAGTCATAGCCTTTTATTTTATCGTCCAAATCGCTGAAGGCTGTTAGCATTAGCACCGGTGTATTCGAATTTTTATTTCGAAAATTTTGGCAAAGTTCAAAGCCAGACTTCCCCGGAAGATTGATGTCCATCACAATACAGTCATAGGTATTGCGATTCAACATTCGTTCGGCAAGTAATCCGTCGAAAACAGGTTCTACCACCATACCCTCAGCCGATAATGCTTCTTTAATATTACTATTTAATGTGGGATCGTCTTCGATTAACAATAATTTCATATAATTAAATTTTATGTAAAATTCACCCGGAAACGTAGGTTAACGATAAAAACGGGTCAATTTTAGTTCGCTTCTAATAAGGTAAAAATTTCTGCCGAATAACGAAATTGAATTTCAAGGGTGGAAGATGATGGTTCTTCCGCTGAATTCGCAGGTTTATTCTTAATTTTAACATTTCTCGCAAACCGGGTTTTAGGTACTTTAAGAAAATGACAAACGAAGATATTGTAGAAAGGTTAGAGCTCAGTGCAAAATTAATGGAGCTTCACCAATACGAACCCAATAAAGTGAAGTCGTATGCGACGGCGGCTTATTACTTGGACAAATATAATGAGCGTCCGTTTTCGGAAATGACGGAAGCGGAATTGCTGCAATTAAGAGGGGTTGGCAAAAGCATAGCGGGGAAGATCCTGGAGTTGGTGAACGCCGGTACGTTTCCGGAGTTGAGTGAATTGTTGGAGAAAACTCCAGAGGGGGTTCTTGAAATGTTCAAAATTAAGGGGATTGGGGTAAAAAAGATCCAGGTACTTTGGCGAGAGTTAGGTATTGATTCGATACATGAATTGGAAAAAGCATGCAAAAGTGGGGAAGTTGCTAAATTGAAAGGGTTTGGCGCAAATTTGCAGCAGAAAATTCTGGAATCCATCGATTTTCTGAAAAGTCAGAAAGGAAAGCTAAGAATGAATAAGGCCGAGCATTTGGCCAAAGAGTTGAAGGAACTTCTTTTAAAACATTTTGATCAAGTCGAAATAACTGGGGAGGTTCGACGTGGTAATGAAACCGTAAGTAAGATAGAATTGCTAGTTGGGTCGGATTCTCCCGTTCTCGTTCAACAAAAATTGGAAGAAGAACCAATATTAGCTAAAGATGAACAAAAGTCGAGTCCATTCATCTGGCGGGGAAGCTTAACTGACGCCTCGGTAGCAGTTGAAATTCGTGCGGTGCCCCCCGAACAAATGATCTCTCAGCTCTTTATTAGTACAGCCCACCCTGACCATTTACAAAAGCGCACTTCTTCGGGAGTAACCCTTTTCCAATGGGCCGACAGGCAGGCATTTACGGATGATGAAAGCCTTTACGAACAAGCAGGTTTGCCCTTTATTATCCCTGAAATGAGAGAAGGGCTGAGCGAATGGGCTTGGGTGGAAAAGTATTCGCCGGACGAATTAGTAACCTGGGATGATCTGAAAGGGATTTTACACAATCACACAACCTATTCCGATGGGCGGAACACGTTAAAGGAAATGGCCGACTACTGCCGCCAATTAGGTTTCGAATATTTAGGAGTAGCTGATCATTCTCAAAGTGCGGGTTATGCCAACGGCCTGAGTCCGGATAGGGTTTATCAGCAACAGGATGAAATCGATTGGTTGAATGAGCAATATAAAAGCGACGGGGGAAGACCTTTCAAAATATTAAAAGGCATAGAGTCGGATATATTGGGTGACGGTTCGTTGGACTACCCGGATGAGATTCTCGCCACCTTTGATTACGTGGTTGCCTCCGTACACGGTAACCTGTCTATGTCACTCGAAAAGGCTATGGAAAGGTTATTAACGGCTATTGCAAATCCTTATACCACAATTTTAGGCCATCCGACCGGTCGATTGCTGTTGTCTCGGGCGGGTTATCCCGTTGATCATAAAACGCTTATTGATGCTTGTGCTGAACATAACGTGGTCATTGAAATCAATGCGAATCCATGGCGTTTGGATATTGACTGGCGTTGGGTGAATTACTGTATGGAGAAAGGCGTTCAGCTGAGTATCAATCCAGATGCCCATGAAGTAGCCGGGTACCACGATATGCATTATGGGGTGCGTGTCGGACGGAAGGGCGGGTTGACAAAAAGTTTCACATTTAATGCACAAAGCCTGGATGTCGTTGAGGCTTGGCTGAACAGAAAAAGGGCTAATCGATCATGATCAATAAATCCGACCGTCCGGTTACTATTAAGGATATAGCTCGCCGGTTTCGTTGTTCTCCCTCCACGGTTTCTCGGGCATTGAATGATCATCCCGCCATTAATGAAGATACCCGGCGCAATATTCAAGAGTATGCGCGAGAGGTAGGTTATCAACGAAATGAACTGTCCCTGAGCTTGCTCTATAAAAAAAGTGATACGTTGGGGGTGGTGGTACCGACGGTGAGTGCTTATTATGAATCGGCGATGATGGAAGGTTTACATTCCGTATTGCAGCCCCTGGGTTATACACTCAATATCTGTGTAACCAATGAGCGATATATGCTTGAAAAAGAGCATATTAACAAACTTCTATCCAACCGAGTGGAAGGGATCTTCCTGTCTGTTTCTCAGGAAACCTATGATTCCGGCCATTATAAACACCTTCAGGAGGTAATTGCTCGTAAAGTACCCCTCATTTTTATTGATAGGGAGTACCAGGGAATATCCACCGACCGGGTCATGGTTGACGATTATCATGGAGCTTATTCTGCGGTGGAGCATTTGATCCAAATGGGTTGCAAGCGTATCGCCCACCTCCGCGGACCACAAGGATTGACTGTGTCGGAACAGCGATTGAAAGGCTATAGGGATTGTTTGATTAAAAACAATTTACCCGTCGATGAGGAGTTGATCAAAGCAACCAATTTTAAGGTCGAGAGTGCCATCGTGCCCACCATACGTTTGTTTGGATTGAGCGAGCCACCGGACGCCATTTTCGGCGTAAATGATCAGGTGACGATCGGTGCGATGCGGGTTGCCATGGATAAAGGGTTGCGAATTCCCCAGGATGTGGCATTTGTTGGATTTGACAATTCACCGATTGCCGCCTATGTGTATCCCTCACTCACAACCGTGTCCCGACCTGGTAGAAAAATCGGGGAGGAGGCCTCGCGATTGTTTTTGAATCAGGCTTTAAGGCAAGATTCTGTACCTCCTGAACATTTGGTTTTGCCATCGGAATTGGTGATAAGGGAGTCGTCCCTAAGGAATTTGTAATTCTTCATTTATTTTTTGATAACCCGTTTGATCGTAATTTTACATTCCCCGAAATATGGGATCGTAAAAATGAATGGAAAGGGTGGCGTGTTAAACGGTTATGGGTTTTTACTAATAACGAAAAAAGGTTTTTGAAGTAGTTTTTACGGTCAGCCTCATCGGGGGGCGATAATTTAAGTTGAAAAAATGCGA
>JBAYRB010000419.1:0-3468 GCA_041676905.1 Spirosomataceae bacterium | reverse complement strand
TGAGGGAAATTGGGGTTAAAGGGAGTGGAAGCGAATTGGATTTCGGGACGTTCACGTAGTGCTGCCAGGAATTTTTCGGTTACTTCATTTAGACGCTGTATCGTCCCTCCAGCACGGTCCTGTAGTTGAAATTCAAATCCACTGGAGGCACTAAAACCTTGGATGGTAGGCGGGGAAAAGAATATGATGCGCGCATCCTTGATGGATTCGGTTTCGGCAAATAATTTCCGAATCAAGCCTTGAATATCCTGATCCTTACCCGATCGTTCCTTCCAATGTTTTAACTCCATAATAATCATCCCGTAATTGCTTCCAGTACCACTGATCATTCCCCTTCCGGTGATTCTGAGCACGTTATTGATTTCGGGATATTTCTTGGCAATTGCCTCTATTTGTCTGGTAACCTCGTCAGTCCTTTCAATCGACGCTCCAAGTGGTAGGCTGATATCGGAGAAAATTGTCCCCATATCCTCGCTGGGTACGAAGGCCGTTGGAGTCGTTCGCATCAGATATGCCCAGGTGCCGGTAAACATCAATAGCCCTAAAATTCCTACCCATTTGTGTCGAATGAGGAAACCCGCGGCAAGTTTGTATTTACGGGTCGTTGCATCGAAAGCTGTATTAAAGTTATCGAATGCACGCTCCATGAAGTTTTTACGTTTTCCATGGTCATCCTCATGTGGTTTTAAGAAAATCGCGCACAATGCAGGACTAAGGGTCAACGCATTTACGGCCGAGAGAATGATAGAAATAGCAAGCGTTAGTCCGAATTGTTTATAAAATACCCCGGTAGAACCTCCAATAAAACTCACCGGAAGGAATACCGCCGACATGACCAGCGTGATACTGATGATAGCCCCGCTGATATCATGCATGGCACTAAAGGAGGCTTCTTTCGCACTTTTGGCCCCACTCTCTAGTTTGGCATGGACTGCTTCAACCACAACGATAGCGTCGTCGACCACAATCCCAACAGCCAGTACCAAAGCAAATAGTGTCAATAGGTTAATGGTAAATCCAAAAAGTCCGAGGAAAAAGAAGGTACCCACGATAGCCACCGGTACAGCAATGGCTGGGATCAGCGTCGATCTCCAATCCTGGAGGAATATAAATACCACAATAAATACCAGGATAAACGCTTCGATCAATGCACTAATTACTTTTTGAATAGAGGCGTCCAGGAATTTGTTAACATCCACCATGATGGTATAGTTTATCCCCTCTGGGAAACTTTTTGACGCCTCTTCCAGGACTTCGAGCGATCCTCTAATTACTTCTTGCGCATTAGAACCAGCTGTTTGTGCGACCGCTATACCTATGGATGGGTTACCGTTCAAGAAGGAATACCCTGAGTAGGTTTGCGAGCCCAATTCAATACGGGCGATATCTTTTAACCTTAGGAGGTTTCCATCGGGTAAAGCTCTCACTACAATATCACCGAATTCTGTTTCGTCCTTGAGCCTCCCCTTGTATTTGATTACGTATTGGAAGGATTCATTGGCACCCTCTCCAAATTGTCCGGGTGCTGCCTCAATATTCTGTTCAGCCAGTAACAGACTAATATCGTTGGGAATAAGTCCATAGGAAGCCATAATGTCGGGCTTCAGCCATATCCGCATCGAATAGTCCTTAGTACCAAAGGCGGTAGCATCACCTACCCCCGTCACCCTTTTGATTTGAGGTACGATGTTTATGTTCGCATAGTTTTGAAGGAAAACCTGGTCGTAAGAAGGATTTGCACTATGGATGGTGAAAATCAATACATTACTACTCTGTCTTTTTTGGGTGGTTACCCCTGCCCGAATTACTTCTTGTGGTAACAAACTGGTAGCTCGCGCCACCCGGTTTTGCACGTTTACGGCTGCCATATCCGGGTTGGTGCCCAGCTTAAAATAGATGGTAATCATGGCCGTACCGTCGTTATTCGCTGACGAGGTCATGTAGGTCATGTCTTCCACCCCATTGATTTGCTCTTCTAGGGGAACGATAACACTATTGAGTACCACCTCAGCGTTGGCACCTTGGTAGTTGGCAGAAACAACGACGGTAGGCGGGGCGATTTCCGGATATTGGGATACCGGGAGCGTAATAATGCCCAATATCCCCAGGATAACAATAATGATGGAAATGACCGTGGATAGAACCGGCCGTTCTATGAATTTATTAAACATGGTTTAGCGCTTGAATTCCGGTGTAACGATGTCAATTATTGAATTATTCAGCCTTCACCGGCGAAATTTTTGTACCGGCGGTTAATATGCCAACCCCTTCGAGTAATATATTTTCACCGGCATTAAGTCCTTCGTCGACAATATAATTTTGCCCGCCAGGTACAGGTCTCACCTTAACTTCTTTGGGGACCAACGTACTGTCGGCTCCTATATGGTACACAAACTTCTTACCTTGGATTTCATAGGTCGTACGCTGAGGAATAATCAGTACGTCAGTTTCATCGGTATACATTCTCACCGTGGCACTGTTCCCGCTTCGGAGTAAACCGTTTCGATTAGGAAAACCAGCTCTGACATTATAGGAACCCGTTTGGGTGCTGACCTGCCCACTGATTGTCTCGATTTGTCCCTTCTCTTCATACTCGGTCCCATCCGGAAGAAGGAGCGTCACGGGCGGTAGATTTTTGATTTTTTGCTGGAATGAAGTTTCGGGTGTAAGTTTTGCGAATTCCAACAGCTCTTTTTCGTTGATTGAAAAATAAGCGTAAACTTTCCCAATATTGGAGATGATGGTCAGTGGTTCTGGGGTAGCATTATTGACATAACTTCCCAATTTATAGGGTAAGTCACCGACAACTCCATTAACCGGACTTGTTAGAGTGGTGTAACTTAAATTGATCTGTGCATTGTTTAGAGCAGCTTTCGCTTGTTCCAGAGCTGCTTTTCGAGCTTTTAACGTTAGTTCCGCTGCTTCTAGCTCATATTTACTGATAATGTCCTGCTCCACTAAAGGTTTTGCCTTGGCTACTTGAAGCTCCGCTGCAGCTACTTCTGCCTCTATACTGCTAATCAAAGCCGTTGCCGATCGGACGTCTTGCTCATATTGCGGGTTTCTGATTTTAAAGAGAGGCTGCCCCTTCTTTACCATTGCCCCCTCCGTGACGAGAATTGATTCTATATATCCGTCAATTTTTGGTCTGATTTCAATGTCTTCTTCCCCGCGAAGCAAGGCTGGATAGTCGCGGTGTAGGGTTGTGGAATCTGCCGAAACTGTAATGACTTTATAAGTGGGAGGGGCTTGTGATACAGCGGATTCTTCTTTTTTTCCACAAGAGAAGACCAATAAAATGTTTAATGCAATAATTGCGTGTGGGGACTTTCCCAAAAGGTATTTTTTCATTGAGGCTAATATTGGACTGGATTCGATAAGTAAACAGATTTTAAGCAACAAATAGTAAGTCAATGATCATCTTCTTCCGTTCTTCCATAAGTAGTTCGTATCCTTCAGAAGTATGTT
>JBAYRB010000418.1:0-3478 GCA_041676905.1 Spirosomataceae bacterium | reverse complement strand
CTGGTGATCGCATGGCCGGGTTCCAGGGATATGGAAGCACTGTCGACCCGTAATTGGACGACTTTGTAACTCTTAAGTTCAAAGTTAAGTGCATTATTCCATTCGTCGTCGATGAGGCTAATTTGGAACCCTGGAAACCGACTCGCCAACTGTTCTTTCATTTGAAGCGAATCGAAATTCCCATTCTTCAGCGGGTTACTTACGTAATAGACAACGGGGGTGGCTGTAAAATTTCGCAAATAATGGGTTAATACGCGCCAACCCCGGCCAGAAACATTAACCGTTACCGAGGCCGGTAACGGTTCTGTTGGCAAATAGAGCGAATCGTCATAGGCCACTACGACGGGATAATTTACCCTAAAACTGTGCGTCCCGGTATTGATGGCGTCCATCAGCCATATAAAGGTAGCTGTCATGACACAAACCAGGAGCACTTTTACCTGGCTGCTCTTTCCACTAGTCACCGGACAAACGAATGATTAAAGTTTCCGGGAGATCGACGACTTGTCGAAGGTTAGCTTCACACTCTTATCCAAGGTAAGTGTAATGGTCGTCTCATCAACACTGTGTACTTTACCATGGAGGCCTCCTATGGTTACTACTTCGTCACCTTCTTTCAGGTTTTCGATCATGATACGTTGTTCTTTGGCTTTCTTCTGCTGGGGACGAATCATGAAGAAGTAAAACACGGCGATAATCCCGACCATCATCACGATTTGCATGATGCCGCCGGAAGCACCTGGACTGGCTTGAAGTAAAATGCTATGGATCATTGAAAACTGATTATTATTTGGATTAAGAATATTTCCTGGGAGGGGGTAGTAACGCTAATTCTTAGGTTCTACTACACCTTTGATATGCAATTCAATTACAGAAGGCTCTGTATTCGCGGTAATAGTAACTGCCTTACTCTGTTGTCCGGGCTTTCCAGTAGTATTAAAACGTACTAATATATTCGATTCCCCACCGGGCGGGATTGGATCCTTAGGCCATTCGGGAGTTGTACACCCACAAGAAGCCGTAATATTACTAATTACCAATGGTCCGTTTCCTGTATTTTGAAAGGCGAAAGATTTTTCGACCACTTCTCCATCCTTGACCGTACCAAAATCATAAACCGATTCCTCTTTCAACGTAAAAACCGGTGCGTTTTCTGAAGATAAATCTCCTGTTCCTTGTTCAGATTTGGCGTTATTACATGCAACCCCCATCCATCCGGCAAGAATAACCAGACTGAAGAGTTTTACGATTTTCATAGTTGTTCTGTAGTTTGATTTTTAATTTGTTCCATTAGGCGATCTACGTCCTCCAACAATTTTTCAGCCTTCTCTCGTGCGTCATTAACCACCTTTTCGCCTTGTGATTTGGCGGTATTCTCTTCCAACTCTTTACTATTTAGCAAGTCGGAAATAAGCTTTTGAAGCTCATCTCGGTACTTACCCAAACGATATGTCAATTTATCACGGGTAGTTTCTCCCTTATCGGGTGCGAAAACAATACCCACGGCTACACCCGTCATGACCCCCGTGAGAAATGCAAAAAATGACCTGCTTGAACCACTCATATAGATCGTATTTTAATACCTAGTTAAAAACTAAAACTTCAGTTAACCAACAAATCTTCTGTTGGCCGACAAGGACTCGAACCTTTACATCAATTCAGGTATCTGCCCCAAATTAAAACTCTTTTGAGGCTAAATGTATTGTCCGAATGCCCTAACCTTTTTCCCTATTGGTTATCAATCAAACCCCTTCCACTCTTTCTTATCACTTTTTCCTTAATTAATCGCTCCGAAAGGGTGTCGAGGAGTCCATTCACAAATTTACCACTTTGCAACGTACTATAACGCTTAGCGGTTTCTATATATTCATTTATCGTAACCTTTACCGGAATACCAGGGAAATAGATCATCTCGGCCAAAGCGGCTTTAATGATCAACATATCAACCTTGGCCAGACGTTCGTTATCCCAATTTTGCAAAATTTCTTTGAGATATCCTTCAAACCGCTCCTCTTCTACCAACGTTTTTGTGACAGATTCTTCGACAAAGAACTTGTCGTCTTCCCAATCATCGGTCAATTCTGCCAGGGTAATTTTACCATCTTCGGTTACCGACTTCAAGGTTTTGATGACTAAGCTGCGCACCAAATCCCTATGATCCTCCCAATAGAGGTCACGGGCTTCCATGTAATCCGTAAATAATTGATTCTTGAAAATTATCGTACGAAAAATGTATTGGATTAACTCCTGATCCTCCTCCAAGCTATGTTCTACTCGTTCACAATAAGCCCGATAGGCGCCATCCTGTCTTAACACTTCTCGATAGGTCCGTTGAATAATATCAAGGTCGTTCGACCAGGTCACTCCACGACGAATGCATTCATCGGAAAACTGCTTGTCCGCTTCCAATGCCTGGATTATCGCATTCGAGTCAAGGCCTGAACGTAAGGGGATGGGGTCGTCGACATTATGATGCGTACGACTACGCTCCAATCGTGCTGAATGAGCCAGGTCGGTAAGAAAGCGTAAGGCATAAAGTACGTTGGAGTAGATATTTTCCGTTTCCGCCAATACTCTTCTCACAGCATGCTGGCGATCCCTTTGATTAGCATTTCGATAGGCTGCATACGCCTTTTTGGCCGTCAGTTCAACGTCATACGGAATCTCATCGCTGGGGGTAAATTTTCCGGTATCGACCAGTTCGTCAAACGAAAGAACGGCTAATTGCCGGTACCCTTCCAATTGGGGTAAATTTTGCGGCTCCATGGAGTTGAGATCGGGCTTGTAGGCTTCTGCGATCTCGTCATAGGCCAGCTGGCGATTCGATTCCTCCGCAATTACAATGGCATATAATGCTTGAACAACCTTCGACCGCAGTAACCTTCTATTCAACATCCGATTTCAAGAAACAATAAAACAAAGAACTTTTGCTTACTGAAAATTAAACAAGATGCAAAATTAGTGGATAAAGTCGAAGATTGATAAGCGTATGGTCTTATTTTGTGACCTATACGATCAAAAGCGCCTTAATGGGTTAAAAATCAAGCTTCATGCCACTGCTTTTGAATAACTCCTATTGCATTCTTGACCTCCGTTTCGAAATCCTTCCACCGGCACTCCAGGGAAAGTCCATTTTTGTATTTGATTTTTTTCAACGCCTTAAAATAGGGTCTGAAATCATCTCCTTCTACACCGGGTGCTGTGCGGTTCTCCTTTTCGGCAATATGGCAATGCACAATGAGTTTCCCATATTTGCGTATTTGTTCGGGCCCTTCACCGTCTTTTTTCATATGGTAGATATCGGCAAGAAGTCTAAACCAGGGATTATTTACCGCTTCCACTATTTCGGCTCCTTCTGCTAGGCTATTAACAAAATTGGTTTCCGAGCGGTTAAGGGGTTCAATTGAAATGGTAATTCCGTATTTCTCGGCTATTGGAGCCATTTTCTTACTTAATTCGATATGCTGAAGTTTAGCCT
>JBAYRB010000417.1:0-3496 GCA_041676905.1 Spirosomataceae bacterium | reverse complement strand
TGAATGCTCATACACCCGAACAATTGAATAAAATTCCCGATGGATTTAATAATAACTTGGTTTGGAACATAGGTCATGTCATAGTCGTTCAGCAACTTGTACTATACAAACGAATGGGGTTAGATACCCTCATGCCGGAGTATCTTATTGATTTGTATCGGCCAGGGACTAAGCCTGGAAGGGAAATATCAATAGCAGAAATTGACGAATTACGTGAACTACTGAATTCGCTAATCCTGGTTACCGAAAAGGATTTGGAAAATCGGCAATTCCCTCCTTATCAACCTTGGACCACCCGCACGGGTTTTCATCTTGCCTCATGGGAAGACGCGATTGCATTCAACAATTTTCACGAAGGATTACATTTGGGTTATATGCTGAGTATCCGAAAACTGGTTTGAGAATCGGTGCCCAATTTCTATAACGACTTCCATTTGAATTACCTGTTGTTCCGGCCGGATTCTAAATCGGAATGGTATTTTAATGTGCTGATATTCTACTAGTTAACTTTAGTATTATATTGCAATGAAAATCCGGGGAGATATAAGGCCATAGGAAGAGTCTTAAGGGTTGGCAAGTAATGAAGTGATGAAATGGAAAGCTTACTCCTGGGATAGGATTGATCCATACAAAGGATTTGCTGAGGGTAAAGTCTCATCTGAAAAATTCCAATGTCCTATATTTTTAAGCGAAACCATAGCATCCCATGGAAACTTCCAAAACCCAAATTGCTCAGTCGAATTGGTTAATTTTTCTGGGCTTGTTATTGTTTTTTATCGGTTTGGTCATAGGACTCTTCGTGCAGAATATGGTTAATCCACGCACGGCACTTTCGGCACATCTCGAAGGTTTGATGAATGGCATGTTTCTGGCGATCTTAGGCATCGTTTGGCACCGTATTTCGATAACTACTCGACTTTTAAAACTTACTTTTTGGTTAGCCTTGTACGGTTCATTTGCAAATGTGATCGCCGTATTTTTAGGTGGGTTGACCGGAGCAGGTCGTTTAATGCCCTTAGCAGGGGGTCTAGAAGGTGATCAACCTATTGAAGGCATTATTTCCTTTCAACTAACTACCCTTGCATTAAGTATGCTTGCGGTACTCGTACTGGTCATGGTCGGATTTTACAAACACATGTTTGCCAAAACCATTCATAAAACCGCCCTATGGATCCATATCCAGGACTGTATACAGTGCATATGTTAATTTGGATCATTAGTATCACCAACTCCTAAACATAACCTCTTACGCCTGCATCCAGAACTCAAATTTACACTTCGCCTGGATCTCCTGATGAAGGATGCACTGAAAGAATGCATAAAGTACTTAATGCCTTTTAACAATCCTTATATTTGTAAAAAATGTAACTTTGGCTTTTACTCTATGGCTTTTCTTGAAACCCGGGAAATCGTAAAAGATTATCATCAACACAGAGCGCTTGACCACGTAAGTATATCCATTCCCGGCGGATCAATATTCGGCTTATTAGGGCCTAATGGGGCGGGGAAAACCTCATTAATACGGATCATCAATCAAATTACGGCACCGGATAGTGGACAAATAATATTCGACGGTCAACCTTTAAATGAATCTCATATCCGGCGAATCGGTTATTTGCCCGAAGAAAGGGGTTTGTATAAGAAGATGAAAGTGGGCGAGCAGCTGTTGTATCTAGCTCGTTTGAAGGGACTCACGGAGAGAGAGGCGATGAGTAAACTAAAAGTTTGGTTCGAAAAATTCGATATCAAACCCTGGTGGTCGAAGACGGTTTCGGATTTATCGAAGGGGATGCAACAAAAAATACAATTTGTATCTACCATACTTCATGAGCCTGAACTGATCATTCTAGATGAACCTTTCTCAGGGTTTGACCCTATTAATGCGAATCTAATTCGAAACGAAATTTTGGAGCTTAAGGAAAAAGGGCATACGCTCATTTTTTCAACTCATCGTATGGAATCAGTTGAGGAACTTTGTGACTATATAGCCCTAATTCATCGGTCTCGAAAAATTTTAGAAGGTCCGAAGGAGCAAATTAAAATGAATTTCAAAACGCATACTTACCGCCTTGAATATTCGGGTGAACTGCCCTTAGAGCACCCCATTTTTAAGGTAGAACAAATTAGTGCGACTAAAAATGGTCGCAAACGTTCGATTATTTCGCTGGCTGAAGAAGCGAATGCCAATCAATTAATTTCAGTCTTAATTGATCAGGTCGAAATCCACTCTTTTGGGGAGAACCTTCCCACCATGCAGGAAATTTTCATTAAGGCGGTAGGGGAAGTTCCCGAATCCTAATAAATGGTAATACGGGCTACGTTTCCGGTATAAGAAATAATATATGTAATTAATTATATAATTTTACCCGGGGTCCCTTCCGTTTAAACATTGAAGAAGGTATTCTAACTTAAAATTCTTGTATTTAAATTAATTCAATATGAAAGTGCGGAGCACGACCTTTATTGCATCCCTAGTGCTATTAATGCTTTCTACCTTTTGGGTAAGTTGTACCGACGAAGAAGAGATTAGGCCTAAAACCATTTCGGATATAATTCAACAAGACAATCGATTCACAATTTTAAGAGCTGTGCTCAGACAAGGGGGGATGTCGGATGCTCTTCGTACGGGATCCTATACATTTTTTGCACCCAATGACGACGGGTTTCGGAAAATGAGTATTACTGAACCCTCGCAGGTTAGTCGTATGACCAGGGATTCATTGAGGTCGATTATCCAGTATTTAGTCCTGGATGGTATCCATGAATCTGCTGACTTTGAAGTGGGGACCAAGTACCAGGTTCGTGCGTTTGACAATAATAACTTATTCGTTACCAAGGACAATACCCGGTTTATGGTCAATATGGCACAGGTTATCGAAACGGACTTACGTGCGGATAATGGAATCGTCCACGTTTTGGATCATGTGCCTTCCACCTCTCCCTTAACCATCGCTGAATGGATTAGTGCTAACCCTTCGTTTTCGTTTTTAGCAGCTATGGCGAACCGTGTTATTGCCATTAATCCGGACTTAGCGATGCAATTATTGTCCGAGAATAGTTCCTTTACCTTATTTGCTCCGAGCAATGAGGCGTTTATGAATTCAGGATTTTCCAGTCTTGAAGAAATCAATACCGCCGATCCGGCTATTTTGATTTCCCTATTAACCGCCCATATTCTGCCCAATGCCTATTTTACTACGGAATTCAAAACTGGCCAAATGGGTACAATTGGCAATCAACCGTTGCTAATTGCAGTAAATGGTACCATTACAGTAGGAGCTGATCAAAATACAGATCCATTACCCACCATCGTTCGTTCGGATATTTTAACCAAGAATGGGGTTATCCATGTACTCGATCGGGTATTGCTTCCATAGAAATTAGCCCTCGCACTTACTTGCGTCCCGTATCCAAGTGCGAAGAACGCCTGAAAGTAGACGTGTTATACTAGGAGTTCTTTTCGATCGAAGAGTAACGGTGAAACTCGGTCAAACCT
>JBAYRB010000416.1:0-3500 GCA_041676905.1 Spirosomataceae bacterium | reverse complement strand
CGGGTTCGAACCTTGACCATACAATTTTGCCGCCTGCCAAGTGTCACCGAATAAGTAAGGATTGATAACCGGCGCAAAACCGTATTCGTTGGACGGGTCGTAAATGGGTTGCCAGGGAGCTACATCGGCAATATCCTGCAAATTAGCTACATTGAGATCGGATGACTGACTGGTATATTTATAGTTCACACCGATTTTTGCCCAATTTGTAACCTTCACGTTCAGGTTAATGGCACCTGTCATACGCGTCAAATTGTTGCCATAAATAAGGCCTTCCTGATCGAAATAACCTGCTGAAACGTAATAATCTACCCGATCATTAGCACCGGAAACCTTGATATCATAGGACTGATTCAAAGCGTTTTTAACGATCATATCATCCTGCCAATCATAGGTAGTTCGGTCACTGATATAATAAGGGCTTTGAGGATCGAACTGAGGGTTAAAACTAACCATACGAATGACATCATTTGGCTCGTCTCTACCATATAACTGGCGTTCTAAGCTCACGTCAGGGTTTACGCTGTTGGTATACATTTCCCTCGCCAAATCGACAAATTGTGTGGTATTTAGCAATTTGTATTTAGGCGAATTTTGGATACCGATACGGGTATTAAATTCCAATGTAGGAGCACCTTTTTTACCTCTTTTCGTGGTAATCAAAACTACCCCATTGGCCGCACGGCTACCATATACGGCAGCTGCCGATGCATCCTTTAATACGGAAATAGACTCGATATCGGTCGCATTGATCAGGTTAAATAAGTTAGGAGGGGTGCTTAATCCTCCACCACCGATTACGTCTTCGTTGCCAGCTCTTGGGGGTTCTAAGATCTGACCATCCACCACGTATAAGGGCTGGGAATCTCCGTTCCATGTTCCAATCCCTCTGATGAATATCTGGGGAGCTTCATTTGGGTTACCACTTGCGTTGATTACCCGAACGCCCGTTGTATTACCTTGCAGTGCAAATTGAGGAGAAGCGGTACCGATACGGCTAATCGCGTCGGCATTAACCGTTGATATAGAACCGGTTAGATCCCTCCGATTCCTTTCACCAAAACCAACAACCACTACTTCTTCCAAGGCTTTTTCGTCCACTCGCATAGCAATATCGAAGTTACTCCGATTGCCAACCATTAATTCCTGTGTGACATAGCCAACAAAGGAAAATACCAAAACAGCACTTTGGTTGATGACGTTGATTGAAAAATTTCCATCGGAATCAGTAACCGTTCCTTGCTGGGTGCCTTTTACCAAGATACTAACACCGGGCAGGGGTTCTCCGGATGATTCATCCGTAACCCGTCCTCTCACTAAAATATCCTGATAAGACATCTCCTGATCCCTTACGATCATTATAGACGGTGCCATTAATGTAGGCAAATTAAGGGTGGGTTGCACCGCCGCCTGGTTATGACTAACAGGGGTTACCACTGCTTCCGGGATCTTACGAAGCAAAATTTGCTTGCCGTCTATTTCCCAAGAAATATTTTTACCATCAAATAACCGGTTTAAAACCTGTTCAAGAGTACCGGTTAATTGCAAACTAACTTTCCTTTTGGGATTAATTTGGTTGGTACTGTAGAAGAAATGAAGATCACTTTGCCGTTCAATTTCGGCTAATACATCTTTTAAAGCAACAGCTTTGACCGAAACAGAAATCTTAGTTTCTTTTACGAGCCCGTTACTTTGCCCTGGAAGCACCTGAAACAACAATAAGATCAGTGCCAGCATACCTTTCCATTTGTGGATAAAACATCTTGCCCTTTCTATAGGACAAGGGATGAGGAATAAAGTATTTTTCATACTTTTGTTGTGAATTAGTGAAAACTGATTTTTGTTCAAATCGGGTGCTGCTTTCTAATCTTTGGCGAGATAAAGCAGCATCCTTTTTTTTTCTACAAACAACTCCCTGTTTATAGATATATATTGATTTGGTTTACATAGAGCTATTCAATAATTAATTTGACTTATATCGAAGGTTCAAATGTTTATTTTCAACTTGTTAAAGGTTTAATCCCCACGACGATATTGGAATTTTCGCTTTAGCCTTAAGGCCTATCGCATAGCTTACCCTCCAAACGATATCCGTCTCCCTGTTTGAAAACCTTGATTCCTGTTGTTTTTTCAAAGAAACCTAATACCTCTCCTATTTGTTCTTGATCGATATTCATGCTGAATCGGCAATCCCCATGTTTTACATCGTAGGCAATTTTCACCGAATACCATTTTTCGAGTTCTGAAAAAATTACGCTCGCAGTTTCGTCTTCGAAATAAAGTTTACCTGAACGCCAGGCTGTTTGAGACTCAATATCCGTATTAGCTTTTTCCAGTTTCGCTGACTCTTTGAAATAAACTACCGCTTCGTTGGGCGCCAACTCCACTTCTTCAGGGCGCTCTACCCCATTACGAAGGTTTTTCACAACCACTTTGCCACTAACCAGGGTCGTCTCTACCCGATCATCTTCATGATAGGACCTGACATTAAAAACGGTACCCAATACTTTAATTTCCAAATCGGAGGTACGCACATAGAAAGGTCTAGAAGCGTCGTGGGTCATATCAAAATAGGCTTCCCCATTCAAGATTACTTCCCTACTATCATCATCCATCCGAAATGAGACGGAGGAATTATCGTTCAACGTAATCCGGGAACCGTCGCTTAGTGTGATCGTGCTTTTCTGTCCTTCTTCTGTGGCATAGGTTTCGGATTTAATATCTGTAAGGAGAAAATAACTCAGGCCGGCCAATAGTAGGATACCGGTAAGCGACGCCGCAACGCGGAAAATCAGGCTTTGATAAAACGGTTTGCTCACCCTCTGCTGGGGAAAGGAAGTTGGATCGATACTGCCCTTCAATTTCTGGAAAATCCGATCGGACACATCTTGGTCCATGGTCAGATTTCGCTGGAAAAGTTCCTCCACTTCATGGTCCATAAAGGCTTCAATGTCCCCAGCATTTTCGGGATTTTCAAGTTGAGCCAGTAGTTTCAGCTTTTCATCGGGCGTACACTCATTCCGAAGATATTTAGCAAGAAGCTGATTGATCGGAGCCTGGTTGCGTTCCATTGTCAATTGGTTTATACCCTTAATACAACCAACTCAGACAATCGACATGCTCAACCCATAATTTTTTTTAAAAAAAAATGTAAATCCCTAAGAAGACACGCTTAACCTATTGATTTTCAAAAACAAAGAAGAATGGGCAATATTAAAGAAAAGGAAGAGTCAGCACGATGACGATCATATCGATCAAGGCGCCACTGTGTTTACGCATGAAGTCTTTCATTTGCCGGGTAGCTTTCAGGATATGATCCTTAACGGTACCCTTTGAAATCTCCAGTTCGGCAGCGATTTCATCTAAACATTTTTCTTCCAATCGGTACATCCGGAAAATTTTCTGTCTTTGTGGGGGCAAAAGACTAATGGCTTCTTCAGTTAGTTTTTCATAATCAGCCCAAATGATCGCATTTTCCGTGTCTGTGTCATGAAGGGTAT
>JBAYRB010000415.1:0-3509 GCA_041676905.1 Spirosomataceae bacterium | reverse complement strand
GACCGTTAAATACGAGGACATATACCTGAAAGCATATAGCTCCATTGCCGATGTCAGGAAGGGGCTTAAAGTCTACTTTGAACGCTACAATTCACGGCGGCGCCATCAGGGCCTTGACGACAGGACGCCCGATGAGATCTATTTAACTACGCTGCCGGAGGCGAGAGAGGCGGTATGAAACTTGAAGCGGCTAAACCACTTAAAAACCCAGGGGGTTGTCTGAAAGAACTTGACCATCTCTATCTTATTGCTGAAACAATAGAAACTGTTTTAAATCAGGTTGAATTATTCAGTGTATAGCATTACTGTAACTAATTCCAAGAATTATTAATGAGTAGTCATACATTTTATTAGCCCAAAGGATATCCCGATGACAAGCAACTTTAATCCTTTCGTATCAATTGTAATTCCAGTTTACAATGGCGAGAAATATGTTCACGAAGCTATCGACAGCGCTTTGGCCCAGACATATTCAAACCTGGAAATAATCGTAGTTAATGATGGGTCCACCGATACGACAGAAGAAGTGGCATTATCTTATGGAAACAAGATACGTTATTTTTCTAAATCCAATGGTGGTACTTCCACGGCACTAAATGTCGGTGTCAAAAATATGAAAGGAGAATATTTTTCATGGCTTTCCCATGATGATACGTATTATCCCAAGAAAATCGAAGCACAGATTGCAGAACTTAGCAAGCTCGAGAACAAAAATACCATAATGATAAGTGATCTGGATGGAATTAACGCCAACTACGAAAAAATTTATGTAACGGATTATGTATCTTTTATCAATGAACATCCATCCCGTTTACAGTCTCCAATATATCCGATCGTTTATATGCGACTGCATGGTTGCGGCCTTTTAATTCCTCGTATTTGTTTCGACGAAGTTGGATTATTTGATGAATCGGCTTTGGTTGCCCAGGATTTCGAGTTTTTTTACCGGGCTTTTAAAAAATTTCCTTATAAATACACGTCTCAAGTTCTGGTTACCGCACGAGATACATCGAATAGACAAGGTATTAGAAGCAAGTCAAAATGTTCAGTGGAATATAGCGACCTGCTTATGACAATATTCGATACGTTATCCGAGGACCACATAAAACTTCTAGCACCCGATATTTTAAGTTTCTATGAAGATATGAAGGTTATGTGCGAATATGCGGGTTATGAGGAAGCGTTGAAATATATATCCAAAAAAACGTTGTCGAACGTACAGATTAATTATGCAGATACTGTTGGGGGGAAATTTAACGGTTATGAAATGCATTTAAAAATGAGAGAACGTGACATAGATTCTCATCACCTAGCGTATAAACGTGATTCCCATGATCGCAGCACTGCCTATTTCAGTGATCCAAATTATCAAGCTGCAATATATCCATTTTTAGAAAACATTGAAAATATGTATAATGTTCGATCATTATTTTCTCCTCTTCCATATGACATAATTACAAATCATTGGTTCTTGGATGCCGAAATTGTTCACTACCATATTCTGCACCATCCGGCATTTAATTTGAATATACTTCCCCTGATGACCCGGCTAAAACCTTCAGTTTGGACCCTGCACGATCCTTGGGCATTAACCGGACATTGTGTGCATCCATATGAATGTATGAATTATAAGAACGGTTGCGGCGACTGTCCGCATCTCGATTCGCCCTTTGGGATCTCTAGTGATAATTCGGCACTATTATTTTCAATTAAGAAAGATATTATTCAGCGCTGTAATGTATCGATTATTGTTGCGACTAAATGGTTGAAGCAGAAAGTAGAGGAATCTCCGATTACAAAGGAGTTACCAGTATATCTTGTACCGTTTGGACTGGATCTAAACATTTTTCGAAGAAAGGATAAGAAAGTTGCAAAAATAGGTCTGGGACTTGAACCGGATTCCTTTGCGATCATGTTTCGGTCCACAAAAGACGTGTTCAAAGGCAGTGACATACTTAAAGAGGCCTTGAAGGCCTTGGATAGTACCCGAAAAATAACCCTAATTACGGTGGATAATAAAGGATTGATAAAGGAGCTGTCGAACAAATACAATATACAGGAATACGGGTGGGTTACCGACAATAATTTTCTTGCTGAACTCTATAACGCTGCAGATATATTCTTAATGCCGTCAAAGGCCGAATCATTCGGCCTTATGGCGGCCGAAGCTATGTGTTGCGGGACAATGGTTTTGGGTACTTCACATACCGCTTTGCCAGATGTAATAAATGCTCCGCACTGTGGCATTGCAACGGAATTCAACCATGTTAAGTATGGAAATGAATTACAACGGCTTCTGAACAATCCCGACGAAATCAAAGATAGAGGCATCAGATCGTATGAATTCGCTGTCGAAAATTACGATATGGAGAAATATGTCGATCGGATCCTTGATATTTATAAAGAAGTTATTGAAAAGCATCAAAGAAGCGCAGAAGATGATTTCTTGTTGCAACAACTTAAGAAATACGTTGCCCATGCACCCGTGAATGGTATATCGAGCCATATTTTTTTTACTAGAATAATGAGGCTTGTTTATCGTAAAACACCTCAATCAATAAAAATAATTGCAAGAAAAATGTTTTGGTTGCGCAAATATATTAATAAATTCAAACCTCGTTGACCACCGTCGTGAGATTAATTAACAGGACACTAAGCATTCAGTTCCGGTGTTACTCAACAAAGTTAAAGTTCCAATATGTCCACACATGGTTGAAAAAGTTAGCAATAAGTTTTTCAAGATCAAGTATACATGAGTAATTTACAATAAAAGATTTTCTCCCGGGGCACGTCGAAATGCGAATATTGTTCGTTGCCATGCCAAACAGTATCCATGCTGCGCGTTGGATATCTCAATTAAAGGACTGCGGGTGGGAATTGCATCTGTATCCGGGCTATTTTGCCAACCTTAACCCGGAGATCCGGGGTATTCGATACCATGCTTTTGCACAAATGATGAACAAGGCCATTTCTGAAGGGTTAGGTGCGTTTCTGAAACTCTCTTCTGCCAAAACAGCGAAACTAAAGATGGCAATAGATAACCATTTGACGAAAATTCTGACGAATATCAACGATCCCGAGGAAAGGTCGAAGCACCTTGTCAAGACGATCGAAAAAGTGCGTCCGCACATAATTCATTCCATGGAGTTTCAGACCAATGGGTATTTGACACTTCATGCCAAAAAGACTATGGAAGAAAAATTCCCTGCCTGGATCGCAACCAACTGGGGGAGTGACATATTTCTTTACGGGAGGTTTCCGGAACATCGGAAGAAAATAAGAGAATTGTTGTCCTGCTGTGATTATTACTCTTGCGAGACTCAGAGGGACGTGTCATTGGCGAGGGAGTTTGGTTTTAAAGGAGCCGTGCTCCCTGTGATCCCCAATTCCGGCGGTTTTGATTTGGCCAGACTGACATCCTGGAGAAGTTCAGGGCGGACATCCGAGAGAAGGATCATTATGATAAAAGGCTACCAGAACTGGGCCGGACGCGCCCTCGTTGCCATAAG
>JBAYRB010000414.1:0-3513 GCA_041676905.1 Spirosomataceae bacterium | reverse complement strand
TAATGAGCTTTTGTCGAGGTAAATTCCGAGGTAGGAGGTGATGTCCCATCCTAATTTGGAGACGTCGATATCGAGTCGACTACCTCTGATTATGCCCATTTGTTTCATTTTAGAAACCCTCACATGCACCGTTCCGCCGGAGACAAATACTCTTTTCCCAATTTCTGCATAGGATAAATCGGCGTTATGCATCATAATTCGCAAAATAGCGAGATCGGTTTGATCAATTTCTAATATCTTGTCCATTACACCAATATCAGTTTGATAATTTCTAAATAATCACTCAATTTATTGAATGTTTTCTAAAATATACAAAAATTTGGTAGAAATATTTTAGCATATTGATAGTTTGTGTTATATTTGCATTGTCAACGTCGAAAAGGATAAAACCAAAGGCAGTGACAATGATCTTTTCCATACTGTAGGGTGATGAAATTTGGTAGCCATGCCCTCCTGTCTCGGGGGTGGTGATAAGGGATAAACGCGATATAATGCCGGTACCTGGTACCGACTGGGGTTGACCACCAAACATTGTATCGAGGCTAACTGCACCGTGGGCGGTTCGAATCCCCCTCCTACAGCAATTTTTTTACATAAAGAAAGTATTTTCTTTGTGTACCTGTCTTTGGTTTTTAGTTTGTTGATGAAGTTTAATTTTACACGCAGGTTCAATTTGCAATCTGCGTGTTTTTTTTATGGGTGGTTTTTCGTCTCTTCGGGGTTTTTATTAGAGTGGGAAAGGTGAGCTAGTCTCTCTATAACATAAAAAACATTTCAGGTAAGGCAAAACGTCAATGAATAGATTTATGTATGGAATTCATCTCAAGGATTTGAAAGAATAGTAGCATAATCCTGGGTGTATCCAAGAGAATTTGACAGTTCCACCTATTTATTTCACTACTTACAACATCCAAGTTGCTTCGTAAAAAATGTGCTTCATGGAGGGAGCGTTCCCCTTTGAGTTAGATTTGTTTCATGGATGAAAATCAAAATTTAGGTCTATTAGCCCAATATTTAATCATTAAGCGATGGTGAAACGCAAAAGGCCTTTTTATTAATTCGGGCAATCGGTGGATCAATATATTAAAATAGTGCAATAGGGAATAAGTGTTTTTTTATGTTTAAAAGTAAGTTTGTTTCTAGTATATCCGGTTGCTAACCAATTAATTATTGCAATTTACTTTTTGAACTTCATCCGGTTCTCCTAAAATAATTTTATAGAAAAATATCAGAAAAATAGTTGTGATAAAATCCAATTTTAATAAATTTGGACAGCTCTGGCTATGATATTACCAAACCATTAATACTTTTTTTCAACTAACCTTTATCCACTATGTTGAAACGTTATCTATTATTCTGCCAACTCACGTTATTGGCTTCATTTAACACTAATGCGCAGTTCTTCGCAGGGGAGGAAGGTTTCTTTATTAAAGAAGAACTCCCATATTTATGGACAGTCTTACGTTAATTCCCACCCAGGAACTCTTACTCGATGAGCAGCTCTTAGAAATTTCACCCATACCGATATCCGGTACTCCTCCCGGAATTGCCAGAGTATATCGATTTACGAAACCCTTTCCCTTTTCCGGAAATGCCGGGTTTTATTACCGAGATTCTGAGCTCAACGGAAATACAGAAAATTCACTTCAACTTTTTTTTGGTGACGATTCCTTCACATGGACTACCGGTAGTGTCGTCGATTTAGTTAAACACTATATAAGTAACAATTTATCAAATGTCGAATTTGCGGCATTGACGGCCGGTCAAGAAAATTCCCTTCCTGTTCAAATTGCTGACTTTCGAGTCGAACGCGTCGAAGGTACAACCTCTATTTATTGGAGGACTACCTTGGAAGAGGACGCGAGCCATTTCGAAGTACAAAATAGTGAAAACGGAAGGAAGTGGAATGTACTCGGTCAAGTGAAGGCTGTCGGAAACCGCCAATCAGAACAGGAATACTATTTTAGCGATAATGTTCCCCGGAGAGGTACGCAATACTATCGCTTGAAAATGGTCGACCTCGACGGGAGCTTTATGTATGGTCCAGTACGATCGATTATCCCCATAGCCGTAGAGTCTATCATAGCTTACCCCAATCCAGTTAGCGATCGATTGAGAATAGACACCGAAAAAGCGGTAGCCTATCTTAAGCTCAGCGACATAACCGGTCGTACCCTTATTGAACAGAAAAATCCTGAACGGTATCTTAACCTTTCTACTTACCCCCAAGGCATTTATCTGTTGACGGTCGAGACAACCGATGGAAGACATCAAGTTCTTAAGGTGTTCAAGAATTGATTCTCCCCAATCGAATTGTTGTTAACCAGAAAAAAGACAGGATGAGTCGAAATCGATAGGCCAATGAGTAATTTGTCGGCATCCGATACTAGACATCCGGTTTGCTAATTTGGTATCTCATTTTAGATAAACCAGAGCTATCATCAAATAAAAATTATAACTAACGAATTACCTATGAAAACTACGTATGCTATTTATGCCTATATAAATACGACATTGAGGAAATTTGTTTTCCTGTCGTTTGTTCTAAGCTTAATAGGGGGGCAGGTACTTGCACAGGTAGGTATTGGTACCACAGAGCCTGAAGAAAGTGCACAATTGCACATTGAATCTAAAACTAAGGGTATTTTAATTCCTAGATTGAATACCGGGGAGATGAATGGGATTCAAAACCCAACCGAGGGCTTACTCATTTATAATACCGATTCGCCTGGTGGGTTTTATTACTATGATGGATCGTCTTGGCAACCATTGGTGCCTCCACCCTCATCTGCTTCAGGCCCCGTCGCCTTTGCAGCTACAACAACTGCTTCTGAAATTAATACCTCAACTCAATTGGGCAATTGGCTAGTCTCAAAAAATGAAAATGTTATATTCGATCCAGTTACGGGCGTTGTTACGATAAACGAGTCAGGTTTTTATCGGGTTTCTGCTATTGTCAATTATTCCTTATTAGCTTCTCTCGCAGTAGATATTGGAACCGCTAAACCCTCGATCGAATTACGAAATATAACGCATGCTACAAATGCTCTTTCCGCTTATTTTCCTGTATTAGATGTAAACATGTTAGTGCTAAGCATTCGTGCCATTTTAGGTGCTGGAAGTGTTGTATTAACAGGAGACGTATATTTTGAAAGCGGCGATCAATTAGGCCTTTTTTACGTGGCTGACGGCTTAGCTTTTGCGTTAAATCTTGGAGAAGGGAATGCCCCTGTTTACTGGTCTATGTCGAAATTATAAGACTACTGTAATTGTTATTGATGAGGGTAGAGTCACAGGTTGGGCTCACCCTCTTTAATAGCGATCTTATCAAGCACTCCTGTATCTTAAACCAATATTTCTCCCCTTTCTGTTAATGATTTATGCTCTCCTTGCCTTTCTGGGGCTTCTTGGGGTTCTGCCTTTGGCTATTGTGCTTTATGAAACTTCTTATGCGCGTAGAATGATCAAAACAGGAATCCCTACGCAGGCAAGGGTATACAGAATCTATCGTAC
>JBAYRB010000413.1:0-3524 GCA_041676905.1 Spirosomataceae bacterium | reverse complement strand
AGTATCGTGATACACTAATCCGATAATTTTAGAGGGGTCTGCATTCCCGGGTTTTTCGTCCGGAGCAAAACGATAAACCACATAATACCAAGGATTGTCCCCATCCGACGCGGTTTCAGCAGCGTCCCATTCAATGACGAGCTGATCTTGTTCGTTTAGGATAGCCCTCAGGTTAGCAGGTGCCAAAGGAGGTAAATTATCCTTCCAGGGCATAGTGGGAACCAAGGCGGGGTACCGATAGAAAGAATGCCGTAGAGAGTCGGAAATGCCGAAATTGTTTCTGCGTAGCGATCGGGAGCTAAAAAATGCACTCCCCAACGCTCCTTTTGCTCGAGAAAAGCGAAGTTGATTGGGTAACTCTGATCCACTATTCCAATTTTTATCGGCGTCATCGGGGCCAACCCTATAGGCAGCATGGCCAATATACAGGTGTTTCCCAAAGGTATTATCCACCCACCAATCTACTAAATTCGCATAAGGCACTTTCTTAAATCCGAACGAAAAGTAAACTTGAGGAACTATATAATCGATCCATCCCTCCTTGAGCCATTTACGAGCATCTGCATACAAGTCATCGTAAGAAGTCAACCCCCCAAATGTATTCGACCCTTCCGGCGTATCCCGTTTGTTCCGCCAAACCCCAAAGGGACTAATCCCAAATTTCACCTTCGGGTTGACCGATTGAATTCCCTCATAAACCCCCTTAATCAGGTCATCCACATTCGCCCTACGCCACTCCGACTTGTTGGTATAGCCTCTGCCATATTTTCGAAAGGTAGCGTCGTCGTTTAGCACCTTACCAGCTACTTGGTAAGGGTAAAAATAATCGTCGAAATGAATCCCATCTACGTCATAGTTTTTGACCACATTGACAACAGATTCGACGATGAATTCCCGAACCTCGGGATTTCCAAAATCGAATAATTTATATCCATCGTATTCCAACACCCATTCAGGTTTCAGGTAGCTTAAATTATAGCGAGAAACACTCCGCGCCGACTTATGCACGAGACGGTTAAGGTTGAGCCAGGCGTGGAATTCCAAGCCTCGAGCATGGCTTTCCTCGATCATGAATTCTAACGGATCGTAAAAAGGTGAGGGTTCTCGACCTTGTCTACCAGTAAGCCACTCACTCCAAGGTTCTGCACTTTTTGCATAAAAGGCGTCACCAGCAGCCCGAACCTGAACAAACACGGCGTTCAAACCCGTACTTTGATGAAAATCCAATAGCTCTGTAAACTCGCGTTGCTGTTGGGCGGAAGAAAGATTATTCCGACTAGGCCAGTCAATATTATCAACCGTTGCGATCCAAACACCCCGAAATTCTCTTTTAGGAGAAGGGGGGGTGCTGACCTTGTTTTCAAAAACTGTACGTCCACTATAAAACAAGGAGAGGATTGCCCCCAAAACCAAAACTTTATAGCCAAGTCGAACAAGCTTTACATAAGCGGTACAATATGATTTCAAGGGCATCCTAACTTTTTCCAAAAAATAGTGCGCTAATGTGGATGGAAATTCTTCTACTGCAAATATTTTTACAAAGTTATCCAGACAAACTGAGCTGACCTTACAAAAGCATTAATTATAAAAAAAAATGTCGGTTTTTTGCTATTATTCCAAATAATGGTACCTTACTAACTTCGTTTGGATTGATCTGAGTATCTATAAAAATATTGATAAAGTTTGGAGCCACTCGTAAAAGCAGGTAAAGCACATATTTTATTCGAAACTGCCTGGGAGGTATGTAATCAGGTAGGTGGTATCTATACGGTTATTCGGACAAAGGTTCCTTCAATGGTTGAAAAATGGGGGGAGAATTATTTTTTACTAGGCCCCTATTTCCCCTCGAAGGTTGCTTCCGAGTTTGAACCCATCGCTGATTGGAATGACACCCCTGCTGGAAAGGCTGCATTGAAATTAAGAGAGGCGGGCATCGGTGTCCACTACGGTTATTGGCTCGTGACTGGAAAGCCGCGGGTAGTATTATTTGATATTACTTCGATTCGCTCTCGGTTAGAAAGTGTTAAATATCGTCTTTGGGAAGACCACCGCATTTCCACCCTCCATGCGGAAGAATTAGTCAACCAGGTCATTTTATTCGGGGAATGTCTTAAGGAGTACCTTAAAGTATATACGGCTGATAATCGCCGACGTCAGGAGATCTATGTGCAATTCCATGAGTGGATGGCTAGTAGTTCGCTGCCA
Source organism: Spirosomataceae bacterium (assembly GCA_041676905.1). Taxonomy (GTDB): domain Bacteria; phylum Bacteroidota; class Bacteroidia; order Cytophagales; family Spirosomataceae; genus Ravibacter. Next base: position 1,319 of record JBAYRB010000413.1, on the reverse strand, counting down.
GATTTGATGAAAACAGAAACGCCTATTGCGACGACATTCACGACCCACGCCACCATGCTGGGACGTTACTTAGCTCAGAACGTAGGAGATTTCTATACCAAATTACCCTATTTTAACTGGGAACAAGAAGCTCGCAACTACGGGATAGAAGCCCAGGTAGGTATTGAAAGGCAAGCGGCTTTACATGCACACGTATTAACCACAGTTAGCGACGTTACCGCCCGTGAATGCGAAGTGTTTCTCGGCAGAAAACCTGACCTGGTCACCCCGAATGGTTTAAATGTCCAACGCTTCCAGGCTGATCACGAATTCCATAACCTCCATGTTAAGTATAAGGAGAAAATTCATGAATTTGTGATGGGACATTTCTTTCAGAGCTATAGTTTTGACCTCGACAAATGCCTTTATTTCTTTACTTCGGGGAGGTTTGAGTTCAGTAACAAAGGGTACGATTTGACCCTTGAAGCGATGGCTCGACTCAATTGGAAAATGGTACAGGCAAATATGGACACCACCGTGGTATTGTTTATGGTAACCAAGCAGCCTTACCATTCGATCAATTCCGACGTACTTCAATCCCGGGCTATTTTAGAAGAAATACATCAAACCTGTATCGCGATTGAAAAACAAGTCGGAGAACGGTTATTTCAAGCGGCCGCTTCCGGTAGCGGCATTCAATTTCCTGACTTAAATGAATTCGTGGATGAATATTGGCGACTACGCTTAAGGCGGACTATCCAAACCTGGAAAACGACACGTCAACCAGCTTTTGTCACGCACGATTTGGTAAACCGGGACGCAATCGTCGACTTTTGTGAACGGGCAGGGCTAACCAACAACGAAAAAGACCGGGTGAAGATCGTATATCACCCCGATTTTATTACTTATACCAATCCGCTTTTCGGTCTTGATTACGGTCAATTCGTCAGAGGATGCCATCTCGGTGTCTTCCCTAGCTATTATGAGCCCTGGGGATATACGCCCTTAGAGTGCGTCGTTCGCGGTGTTCCCACTGTTACAAGCGACCTTTCCGGGTTTGGAGATTATATCATGCAAATAATGCGGGACTACGAGAATCGTGGAATTTACGTTATTAACCGTAAAACGCAATCCTTCTCCGAAGCAGCTGACCAGATGGCCAATATTCTCTTCCGATTTGTGAAAATGACGAGGAGAGAGCGTATCAACCAGCGAAATCGTGTTGAAAATATCTCCGAAGTCTTCGATTGGAATAGCCTGCGCTCCTACTATGACACCGCCCATGACCTCGCCTTAAAGCGAAAAAAACCATCACCATAGCCAGTTTGGTTGAGTTTATT
>JBAYRB010000412.1:0-3528 GCA_041676905.1 Spirosomataceae bacterium | reverse complement strand
GACGGCGCATTGCAAACGTTGACGGCGATTTCATTTTCGACAATGGAAAAGTCGTCCAACAGTCCGCCGTCAGAAGAACAAGCTTGAGCTCGCACTCCGGCACCCCCTGGGATCAGGTCGTCTGCAGCAATTTCCGGTATCAACTCCTGAAGTGCTTTTGCAAAGGCGTTTTTGGAAAGAGATCGATACATTTCACCTAAACCCGTCCGCCAGTATTTTTGAATTACCTGACGAAATCCTGGCCAGGACAAACTCTCGACCGTCTCTGAAAAGTTCACATCACTAAACTTGTAACCCTCTCTTTTAAAGGCGAATACGGCGTTTGGTCCAGCTTCTACACCCCCTTCGATCATACGCGTGTAGTGTACTCCTAGAAAGGGAAAGTTCGGATCGGGTACGGGGTAAATTAGGTTTTTAACTAAAAATTCTCGCTCCGGTTTCAACTGATAATATTCGCCTCTAAAGGGAATAATCCGCACCTTTATCGGATCACTTTGGGTAAGTTGCGCTATTTTGTCGGAATATAGACCGGCGCAATTCACAATCAAACGTGTTTGAAATACTTGTCCAGTTTCTGTGACTACCTCTGAAGTTCCCTGGATGTTACGCCGGATTTGAACGACTTTTTGATTGAGTACTAGTTTACCTCCTAGCGCTTCTATCTTACCTGCTAAGGTTTGAGAAACCTTGCGGTAGTTGATTATACCCGTATAGGGTACATGTATACCCGCTAGGCCTTCGACATGAGGTTCAATTTCCCGCATTTCCTCCCGAGAAATCATTCTGTTCTGTGAAAGTCCATTCTGAAGGCCGCGATCAAATAGTTTTTGCAATAAGGGGAGCTGCTCTTTTTGGGTGGCAACCACGATTTTCCCACACAAATCGTAGTCTATCCCTTCTTCGTCGCAAAATTCGATCAGCATTTTGTACCCCCTGATACAATTAATAGCTTTTAAACTACCAGGCGTATAATATAAGCCTGAGTGGATAACACCACTATTATGACCTGTTTGATGGGCGGCTACCTGATTTTCTTTTTCGAGCAGGGTTAGTTTCAGGTCAGGTCTTGCTTGCAATAAGTGATATGCCGTTGAAAGCCCAACGATTCCTCCACCAATGATTACAACATCTAACATATTGAAATGGGGTAAAGAGTTGATTATATTTTAGTCGGGGAATGAGATTTTTCCTAATCTAACGCTTGGAATCCCCTCTGAAGCCCCCAAAATAGGTGTTGGGGCGGCAACGGTTTCATTGGCTAAAATTGCGAATAATACAGCTTCCTTAGCTTCCGCCGAGACCCCCAGTACCTCAATACCTTTGACCGGAATATTTCCCAAATATTGATTCAACAACGACATAAGAAAACGGTTTCTAGCTCCTCCTCCACTGACATAGACCACCGTAGGTACTGACGGTGAAACCCAATTTTGTATCGCAGCTGATGCCGCCTTCGCTGTAAAATGCGTGAGCGTTGCGACAACATCCTCCGGTCGTAGATATTCGGTATGGCTGGCCGATTGGCATTGGGCTAGGTAATCTAGATTGAATAACTCCGGACCAGTGCTTTTTGGGACAGGTAGACGAAAGAAATCATGCGCCATTAATGCTGCTAGCAAATTGTCATTTTTGTTCCCTGAATGAGCGATTCTCCCATCTTCGTCGTAGCTGCAATTTAGGTGTTTTCGACAATAGGCATCGATGAGCGTATTCGAAGGACCTACATCCGTAGTAAACAATTTTTCTGCTTGACCGTCGATGGGAAGAAAGGTAAAATTTGCGATACCACCTAAGTTTAGCAAAATTCGATTTTCTTCTGTGCTACTGAAAAGGAGATAATCACCGTAAACCGCCAAAGGAGCGCCTTCCCCTCCTGCTGCCACGTGTTTTTGTCTGAAATCACTAACCGTAATGATTCCTGTTTCCCAAGCAATATGGTCGCCATCGCCTATTTGCAACGTCGCATCGGGATAATCGTTGTAAGCGTGGAGGGAACGTGGTGCGTGGAAGACGGTTTGTCCGTGACTAGCAATGAGATCTATTTCTGTCGCCGAAATATTCCATTTTCGCAGGGTTTCATTGATCATCCGAGCATGTGTTGTCCCGATATGGGTATGGAGGATGCACAGCCACTGAAAATCAATGTTTGACTTAGAGAATATTTTGAGGATATCCTCCCGAAACCGATCGGGATAGGGTAGGGTGGTGAACTGCAATAATTTGACATTAGTCCCTTTACCGGATCCTGAAATTCGGCAAAGGGCTATATCGAGACCATCAAGCGAGGTGCCTGACATAAGCCCCAAGATCAGTCGATTTTCTTTTCGGGCTATATCCGCTAATCGGCTGATGTTGGGGTTCATTTACCAGGCAGCTCTTTATTTCCCGTTTTACGTTTGTCGTTTGATCGTCTTTTTTTACGCTTCTTTTTGGGTTGTTCCCGGCTATATTTTTTATCCAGACCTACCAAATCGGCATTGAGGCTTTCCGATCTTTTCTCCGTTTTATTTTCGGGCATCGGAGGTTCCAAGATTTCTAGCGATTCGGGGAGAATACCCTTTTTGTTCATCTCCATAATTTTAATGACATCCGGTATGGCCACGGGGTACCAGTTAGCTTCCTGGCTGAATCCGAACCACATGATTTTCCGGAAAATGTCCGTTTTCTGGAGGGTTGCTTCTCCTTTTTTGGTTTTGAGCGATTGCTCTACTTTTGGAATATCCTTCAATGCGTCCATGTATGTCTCCAACTCATAGTTGAGACAACATTTTAATCGGCCACATTGCCCCGACAGTTTGGATGGATTGAGGGAAAGGTTTTGATAGCGGGCAGCCGATGTGGAGATATTTTTAAAATCATTGATCCACGTTGAGCAGCATAGCTCCCTGCCACAGGAGCCTATACCTCCCAGGCGTCCTGCTTCTTGCCGTAAATTGATTTGTCGCATTTCAACTCTGACTCTAAATTCAGAGGCGAGGATTTTAATCAATTCACGAAAATCAACCCTTTCGTCGGAGGAATAATAGAAGGTAGCTTTACTATTGTCTGACTGAAATTCCACGTCAGAAACCTTCATGTTCAATTTAAGCTCCCGTACAATTTCCCGGGTACGATACATGGCCGGCATATCACGAGCCATGGCCTGTGTAAGTTTCTCTAGGTCCTTGGGCGTAGCTTTTCGCAGAATAGAACGAATTTCATCGTTTACGGCGATCTGCTTTTTCTTCATTTGTAATCTGACCAAATCGCCTTGAAGAGAGACGGTGCCAATGTGATGGCCATTAGTCATTTCGCAAACTACCTTGTCGCCGTTGTAAAGTTCGATATGGTTAATATTTCGAAAATAGTCTTTTCGGCCACCTTTAAAGCGTACTTCGACGACATTGAATCGCATGGAAAGGGGAATGTCCATGTCACTAAGCCAGTCGAAGGTATTCATTTTGTTGCATCCACTTGAGCCATAACCCCCGCTGGAACAACCTGCTACTTTCGTACTCGTTTTATCTGTGTATCCCGATACCCCACATG
>JBAYRB010000411.1:0-3535 GCA_041676905.1 Spirosomataceae bacterium | reverse complement strand
ATACTGACAATGATGGATATAGTTATGATGAATATGATGGCCTGTACCCGATCTCAAATTGATACCACTATGACCAAATGCTGTTATCTCGCAGTTATCTACTTCTAATTGGTCATGTTCGGAAAGAATACCCCGTGAAGTTGGAAATTTGTAATAATGATCGCTTCCTAGCTTTTCCGTCGTGAAAGAGCGTCGGTGATGACGCATTTGCTGTTTGGGATTTGGCCCTTTAACTCGTAAGCCGGTGATTCTGACCTTTGGACCCAAGGCTTGTATCATGCCGGAGGTTTTTAAGGCATCACTCTCAATCAATGCGCCTTTTGAACCGCGATAGCCCCGGCATCCGGCGAGGGTTACGCCGGCGGGAATTTGCAAAATGAAATTATCGATATAGATGTCTACCGTAAGGTCAATCTCAGTCTCGTCATTTATAAATACGACCTGGCCACTTTTGGCTTTCGCTAATGCATCGACGAGGTCGTCGAGATTATCCACCTCATAGTCTCCGCCTGTGATTACGTTGCGATAATTTTCTCCACCCCCGATTGCACCTCTTTCATCCGGTTTGGCGCCATAGATTTTGTTGTTCCACTCGACCCAGGATGGAGGGTCTACTTTAGTAGGTAATTTAATGCTATTTGTTGCGCCGACGGCCAAGACCGATTGTAACAGGAAGTTCCTACGATTGAGCGATGAGGACATGGGTTAGACTAATTTGGTGTCTTTAGTAAATCCGAGTAATTCGTAGTGAATACTCACATTTAGGCCAAGTCTGGGTTATTTCCACCATCCTCGCCGCTCTGTAGTTCGGATAAAAGATCTTCTAAATCAAGCGGTAAGGTAAACATATCGATTGAGCCATCTTCCTTTCGCGGCCATGCAGATGGAGGCCTGTCCCAATAAAGTTCTAAGCCGTTGCCATCGGGGTCATTAAGGTATAAGGCTTGGGAAACCCCGTGGTCGCTCGCTCCTGTGAGTCGATACTTCGCCTTTCTTAGCCGGTCTAAAATGGTTGCCAAATCCTTTCGAGTAGGGTATAAAATAGCCATATGATATAGCCCTACACCATCTTTTGAAGCCGGAGGGGCCCCCTTACTCCGCCAAGTGTTTAAGCCTATATGGTGGTGATAGCCTCCCGCCGATATAAATGCAGCCTGATCCCCGTAAAGGGTGGTCAACTGGAAACCCAGAAGACCACAATAAAATTTAAGGGATCGATCCAAATCAGCCACCTTCAAATGGACATGACCTATTTGGGCTTTAGCCGGAATTTGGTAAGGCTCCATTTACTATTTGATTAATTGGATTTTAAATACTCTCTCAAAACGTATTGAAGGATACCGTTATGTTTGAAATACTCGATTTCAATGGGAGAATCCATCCGTGCCTTTACATTAAACTCGGTTACCTTACCACTGGGATGCGTAGCTCTGACCTGCAGGATTTTTTGCGGCACCAGTTGGTCTGCCAGTCCCGAAATGTCGAAGGTTTCCGATCCATCCAGTCCGAGTGAATCCGCATTTTGCCCATTGGTAAAAACCAAAGGTGCTACACCCATCCCTACCAAATTGCTTCTGTGTATTCTTTCAAAACTTTCGGCAATAACTGCTTTAACTCCTAGCAAATAGGTGCCTTTTGCTGCCCAGTCCCGCGAAGAACCCGACCCGTATTCTTTTCCAGCCAATATGATCAGGGGTGTTTGATCGCGTTGATAATCCATGGCAACATCGAAAACCGTCTTTACCTCCTGGGTTGGGAAATAGCGGCTGTATCCCCCTTCTCGATCAGCTATACGGTTTTTAATCCGCACATTCGCAAAGGTACCCCGGATCATAACCTCGTGGTTTCCACGACGTGAACCATAGGAATTGAAATCAGCCCGGTTGACGCCTCTTGAAATCAGATATTGACCAGCAGCACTCTCTTCTCGGAATGAACCGGCAGGAGAAATGTGGTCGGTGGTGACGGAATCGCCCAGGTATAAAAGTACCCTGGCACCCTGGATATCTTGAACCGGTGCTGGATCGACACTGAGATTCTCAAAGAAGGGAGCTTCCTTGATATAAGTAGAAGATTCGTCCCATTCAAAGTTCTGATCCAAGTTTACTTTCAAGTTTTGCCAATCTTCCGAACCTTGGAAGATGACATCATAAACTTCCTCAAAGTCACTTTGCTTAACGCAAGCCTGGATGGTGCGATTAATTTCCTCACGGGAAGGCCAGATATCTCTTAAATACACAGGATCACCGTTAGGGTCATAGGAGATCGGCTCGTTCGTCAAATCAATGTCCACTCGACCGGCTAATGCATAGGCAACTACCAGCATAGGTGACATCAGAAAGTTCATTTTGACTTGGGGGTGAACCCGGGCTTCGAAGTTACGGTTACCCGACAAGACCGATGCGACGACTAATTCTCCCTTATCAACGGCTTCTGCAATATGAGGGGGAAGAGGCCCTGAGTTTCCGATACAAGATGTACAACCATAGCCGACGGTATGGAAGCGCAAAGCGGCCAGGTCTTTCGAAAGTCCGGATCGATCCAGGTAATGGGTTACCACTTTTGACCCTGGTGCCAATGATGTCTTCACCCAGGATTGCGTGCGTAACCCTTTCTTTACAGCATTTCGTGCCAGAAGCCCTGCCCCAATCATCACCGAGGGGTTGGACGTATTTGTACAGCTAGTGATGGCCGCAATGACGATGCTCCCGTCGCTGAGAATGAACTCCCTGTTTCGGTACTTAATACGAACCGAACGGAGCGAATCTTGAACCACCTCCACTGCGGATTCTTTTTCCATGGGAACCTTGCCAAAGGTAAATTCCGTTCCGGAGCCACCTTCGGCGAGCCAAGCCGATTCCGAGCGGTTAAAAGGCGATAAATACCTGCGAGAATGCTCTTTTTCGAGCAATTCGGAGAAACGGGTCGCCAGATCCTTTACCAAGATCTTATCTTGAGGACGTTTGGGGCCCGAAACAGTAGGTTGAAGTGTATTCAAGTCGAACTCCACCACCGAAGTATAAGTGATGTTTTCATAGCCCGTCCGCCATAATAAATTTGCCTTGCAATATTCTTCGACAATCTTGATATCTTCCGCCGACCGATTGGTCATATGCATGTATTCCAAGGTGCGATTATCAACCGGGAAGTAAGTAATGGTACAGCCGAATTCCGGTGACATGTTGGCGATGGTTGCCCGATCGGTTACGCTGAGGTTATCCAGCCCGTCCCCGAAGACTTCCACAAATTTCCCAACCACACCCGTATCGCGCAGAAGTTTTGTAATGGACAATACCATGTCGGTGGCCGTACAGAATTCCGGTATTTTTCCCGTTAGCTTTAGGCCAATAACTTCCGGACAGGTAAAAAAGATGGGTTGCCCAAGCATGGCAGCTTCCGCTTCTATTCCACCCACTCCCCAACCAACGACACCTATTCCGTTTACCATGGGTGTATGCGAGTCGGTACCTACTAAAGTGTCGGGGAAAAGCCAGCCATCTCTTTTGGTAACCCCCTTAGCTAAATATTCAAGGTT
>JBAYRB010000410.1:0-3539 GCA_041676905.1 Spirosomataceae bacterium | reverse complement strand
TTATTCCATGTGATCTTCGAATTCACGCCGATATCAAAAAAGTTTTCAATCAAATAGGTGAGAAGTTTGGATTCGTCGACGTCCTTGTGAATAACGCAGGTGTCCAAACCTATGGCGACGTAGTGAGCCTCGACGAAGAGACCTGGGATTATACGATGGATGTAAATCTCAAAAGTATTTATCTCTGTTCAAAATACGCGATTCCCCTCATGGAGCAGTCATCGCATCCAGTCATTGTCAATGTGGGTAGTGTTCAGGGATTTGTGTCTCAACGCCAGGTGGCCGCTTACGCTGCAAGTAAGGAAGCCTTGCACGGTTTAACACGCTCCATTGCCATCGACTATGCGCCACGAATTCGTTGCGTTGCGGTTTGTCCAGGGGCCGTGTGGACGCCGATGTTGGAAAATGATATCGCTGGCTTTGAAGACAAAGAAGCAATCATCGAAGAAACCCGGAATATTCACTTACTCAAACGAATTGCCACAGCGGAAGAGGTAGCCAACTTTATCACTTTTCTAGCGAGCGAAAAAGCGAGTTTCGCGACCGGACATACGTATCGCGTCGACGGAGGAATTGGATTAAAAATCGAAGGAACCTGAGAATGGAAATGAATCAAAATGATGTCGCCCTATTTGCGAAGCAAAAGCTCCTTTGTGGGGAAAGCCCTCTGTGGGACGAGACTGAAAGTGCTCTCTATTGGACAGACTGCATCAATGGTGAGGTATATCGAAAAGGACTAAAAGACGCTGCCCCCGTTCGTATTCTTCACAATTATCCGATAGCGGGTATTGCCCTACATCAACAAGGTGGGTTAATTTTTGGAGGTAAGGACGGCTTTTTTTATTGGTCGGGGACAGAAGCACCCGTCTTAAGGCGTAATAGTTGTGACAACCAGCCCTTGACAGATATCAACGACATTATCGCCGATCCAAAAGGCAGAGTATTTGGTGGGCAAGAGGCATTTCGGGAAGACCAAGACTATAAACACGGCTATCTCTTTCGCCTTGATCCCAGTGGGAAATGTCAAATCGTAGAGGAGGGTTTGCATCTAGGTAACGGAATGGGTTTCAGTCCAGGATTAGACAGCTTTTACCTAGTCGATACCATTCTTCGTGAAATCTATGTATATGATTACAACGTGGAAACAGGAGCCATTAAAAACCGAAAAACCCTAATTCGACTTTCCCGAAATGAAGGTTTGCCCGACGGTCTGACCGTTGACCAGGAGGGTTATATTTGGATTGCGCAGTGGTTCGGAGGAGCGATTTCCCGTTATGACCCGGAGGGCAAGCTCGAGCGGACCCTTCCCCTGCCCATAGGTCAACCCACTTCACTTACTTTTGGGGGGATAGATTACCAAACCATTTTCGTTACCAGCGCTGATAATGATTGGAAGACCCCCCTAGCTCCAGAGGACTATGATTATACTCGTGTTAGAGGAGGTAGTGTTTATAAAATAAATCAATCCATAAAAGGTAAGCCTGAATTTAAAGCCAATATTTAATTACACATCATTACTTCTGCGAACTACATGAAAATTACAAATATCGAATGCAAAATTCTTAAAACTCCAAGCCTTTTGGAGAATGCAACCTCCTCTTCTCAAGACGATTTGGTGGTTATTATACATACCGACGAAGGAATTTATGGCGTGGGTGAAACCGATACGGGTCCGTGGTTAGCAAAAGCAGCAATCGATGCCCCAGGAAGTCATTCCATGGCCATGGGTATGAGGAATCTGCTGTTGGGTATGGACCCTTTTGATACCGCAGCCATCTGGGAAAAACTCTACACCTTTACCTGCATGAGTGGACGAAGGGGCGCTGTAATCTGTGCCATGGGGGCTATTGATATGGCCTTATGGGACATTAAAGGGAAAGCCTTAGGTTTACCTGTCTATAAACTCTTAGGGGGGGCTTGTAAAGATTCGATTACACCGTATGCCTCCTTACAACCTTACGGCGACACGGTGAATGCCTATGGAGATTCATTAATAGCCTGGATTAAACGAGCCAAGGACTATGGATACACGGCAGCAAAAATCGAATGTACCCTGTCGGGGCCTTACAACCATGTCGGATTACAGGGAACCGACGAAGATATGACCGATATTATTCGATCATGTCGGAAAGCAGCAGGACCGGAAATGAAAATTATGGTCGATGTACAGTACCTCTGGTACGACGCTCGATCCGCCCTTCGAACCATCCAAAAATGGGAAGATTTGGATATTTATTTCCTAGAAACACCTTTACAAATTGACAACCTCGAAGGGTATGCCATGCTAGCACGAGAAGCCCCCATGCGGATCGCAGCAGGCGAATGGCAAAATACCCGATTTGAGTTTATGGATCTACTCGATAAAGGGAAGTTAGATGTGGTTCAGCCCGATGTAGGACGGGTGGGTGGACTTACCGAAGCCATTCGTGTATGCCATTTAGCCCAAGATCGTGGACGTTTGGTCGTCCCTCATTGTTGGAAATCAGGTATCGGCATAGCAGCAACGGCTCATTTAGCCTTCGCAACACCTAATTGCCCGATGATAGAATTCTTACCCGCTGAAATGTGTGATTCAGCACTACGTGTCGAATTGGTAGAGGATCCCCTGGTCTTACAAAACGGAGTCATTTCTCTCCCCGATAAGCCGGGTTTGGGTATCGAATTAAATTGGGACGCAATCGCACGCTACGAAATCGACTGATGAGGCAGAAATATTATATTTTCTTCTTAGCGGTTGTTGCCGCCTTGGGTGGGTTTCTTTTTGGTTTTGATACTGCTGTAATATCAGGTGCGCTAAGTCCGCTCATTCGTTATTACGGTTTGGAATCCCAACCCCTATGGCAAGGATGGCTCGTAAGTTCAGTGGTTTTGGGATGTGTACTCGGGGCTTTGGCTTCCGGTTTACTAGCCGATAAATCAGGTCGAAAAGGAGCCTTGATCGTAACAGGAATTCTTTTCCTAACATCGTCGCTGGGAGCTGCCTTTTCCACAACCTTTAATATCTTCATTGGCTTTCGACTGGTGGCTGGCGTCGCTGTAGGAATCGCAGCAATGGTTTCACCCTTATATATTGCTGAGGTTTCACCCGTCGCTATTAGGGGACGCTTAGTCGCTCTCAATCAATTTGCGCTCACTTTAGGCATCCTTATCGCCTACATTTCTAATCATCTTGTAGATCGAATCTATGTGCAGGATGGTTCGCTTGCCGGTCTGGTAGAGGCAACAGAAATATGGCGAATCATGTTAGGAATTGCGGTAATACCCTCCCTATTGTTTCTTGTGCTACTCCTGTTTGTGCCCGAAAGCCCACGTTTCCTCGCCCTTCAAGGAAAAGAAGAACGAGCTAAGTCGATTTTAAGTAGACTAAATGATGATCAGACGGCCTTGGTCGAATGGAATACAATTTCTCAAACCTTGAACGCGAAGGATATTACACTTCGCAATCTTTTTAAACCCCCTTTGGGGAAGAGTACGTTTATAGCACTTTATCTAGCAATTTTTTCTCAGCTAAGTGGTATTGACCTGGTATTGCACTATGG
>JBAYRB010000409.1:0-3544 GCA_041676905.1 Spirosomataceae bacterium | reverse complement strand
GGACAATTGCCCCACCAAATTTATGGCTTGGGATGCCCCTTTAGCAACCAATTTGGCGGCCTCTTCACTAAACCGATTTTCAATTTCAGGATAGGTGGTATCCAATAATGTATTGAGATGTGAAGTGGTCCCTAAACTCGTTCCAAAACCTATCGTTTGGGCTTCCGCTAAAATGCATTTAAACCCTGCTTTTTGAAGTAAGACCCCAGTGGTCAACCCCGTTATACCGCCGCCTACAATTAGTACGTCATATACCTTGCTTTCTGACCAATACCCACTGTTAAGTGGTTGATAACCTTCATGATGATCTTGCCAAATACTTAAATTATTACCATCTCGTTTCATGTTGTGACTCAGGTTAAATGGGAGGAATTCTATGATTATTCGATAATTTTTGTTGATCGTTTTCAGCTAGTTTTGCCAAATCCTGTGCCAGGGAACTTTCTCGCTTCCTAATCAACAGCTTTCACCTTAAGAAGAGGTCAATCAACCACCCAATCGTGTAATTCACCGGTGGTCCTTTACCCAAACGTGGTATATATGTCCTCACTCTTCTACTATTCTCTCCTTTTTCTAAAATTCACCAATCCCAATTTCTCCCATTAGAATGTATATGCCCAGTCGGGGTGCCATAGGTATGGGAATTTCTACGAAAGCAGTACCACGAAATTTTCCTACCGATGTCTCTGCCTACCAGTACTTACCGAATCCAATTGCATAAATTTTTCAGTTTCAAAGACTTGGATCAACAAGTCGATTATCTCGCCCGACTCGGCGTGGATACATTTTATTGCTCTCCCATTTTCATGGCAGTACCCGGAAGTCGACATGGTTATGATGTTACTGACCCCAATACCCTAAACCCCGAGATTGGCACTCAAAGACAACTCTTCGCTCTAAGAAAAAAACTTCGATTAAAAGGGCTCAAGTGGCTGCAGGATATTGTCCCTAATCACATGGCGTTTCATCCCGCCAATTCCCGGCTTATGGATGTCCTTGAACACGGTCCACTGTCGCCCTTTCATCGCCATTTTGACACATCTATTGGTTCTTCATTTTTTCAGGGGAAACTGATGGTACCTGTGCTTGAAAATGATTTCAACACCAGTATATCCCGGCAGGAGATCAAAATTATCCGCGAAGGCGCTAAACTCTACCTCGCCCATCAAGGTCAAAACTTTCCTTTAAACCCGAAATCCTATCTCCCTCCCCTCAAAAATTTAAACGATCGACTCGATAGTAAAAACGAAATCCTTACCACATTAATTGGTGAACTAAAGCGTCTTACCTCGAAAAAATACACCCTTCAACAGTGGGAAAAATGGCTTCAACAGTTTACGAAACTACTTGAAGAAGCCCCTTTAAAATTGGAATTTGACGGTACCCTTGACACATTCAATTCAAATTCTTCGCTGATTAAAGACCTAGGTTCTGTACAATATTATGAGTTATGTCGATGGACAGAAACCCAACAGCGCATCAACTATAGACGTTTTTTTATAATCAATGGCCTCATTTGCATAAATGTACATGAGAGCCCTGTACTGGACGACACCCATAAACTCATACTATCTCTCGTCAAAAAATCAATTTTTGATGGCCTTAGGGTTGATCATATCGACGGACTCTATAAACCATCGGCTTACCTTACACAATTAAGAAAACGCTGCGGTAACGATACCAGCCTATTTGTGGAGAAAATCCTTGAAAATAACGAAGAATTACCTTCCGAATGGGAAATCGAAGGTTCTACTGGCTATGACTTTCTTTCCTTCTGCAATAACGTACTAACCGACCCAAAAGGCAAATCTATTTTAACGACATTTTACGACGAAAAGATCAGTCCGGGACTATCACTTAAGCAACAGTATTTACAAAAGAAGGCATTGATTTTGAACCGGTATATGCAGGGGGAAATCAATAATCTCACCAGATTATGTATTGACCTAAATCTGGCTCCTAATGATAAATACTACCCAGATGACGACCTAAAAAACGCTATAGCTGCCTTCCTCGTCTACTTTCCTGTGTATCGCCTTTATGGAGAATCCTTCCCCCTTCGCTCATCAGATTATAAAATGGTCACCCGGGTTTGGCGAATTATCCTCAGCGACGGCTACGAGGATTTTAAAACGATACGCCACTTTCGGAGTATATTTCGACGAGCTCAATTTGGTAACGACGTAAATCTTAAGAAGAACCTGACCCTGTTTTTCTTAAGATGCATGCAGTTAACAGGCCCTTTGATGGCAAAAGGAGTGGAAGATACACTCATGTATACCTATCACCGCTTCATCGCGCACAATGAGGTGGGCGATAATCCCGGAAACTTCGGAATTAAGCCTAAGGATTTCCACCGTGCCATGAAGAATCGCCAACATCAGTGGCCATTAGCTATGAATGCTACATCGACTCACGATACGAAGCGCGGTGAGGATGCACGGGCTCGATTGCTTGTACTTTCAGCTGCTCCGAAGACCTGGGTGAAACAGGTCGAATCCTGGATGCTGTGCCTCAAAACCTATCCCGGAAATCTACCCGACACGAACGATATCTATTTTATTTTCCAAACCCTTGTGAGCTCCCATCCCTTTCCAGGAAAGTCTTTGGGCGACTATACCAAACGATTACTTGCTTATTTAGAAAAATACGTCCGTGAAGCTAAAATTCATTCCCATTGGGAAGAAGTGAATGACGAATATGAAAACACGATTAAATCCTTCACGAAATGGTTATTAAACCGAAAATCGCCATTTTACCTAGGGTTTGTCAACTACCTTAAAACCATCGTTGACTTCGGCCTAATGAATTCACTTAGTCAGGTCATGCTGAAATTTACTGCTCCCGGCATACCCGATGTCTATCAAGGTACTGAACTCTGGGACTTCTCTTTCGTAGATCCCGATAACCGTCGTCTAGTGGATTACAAGTTACGCCAAAAATTCCTCAACGAATTAGATACTACCTCTCCTGACCTAATTACCTCATTATGGGATCAGCGGGCAGACGGTAAAATAAAATTAGCGTTAGTTCATACCCTCTTTCAATTACGAAAATCTAAAGAAGCTCTCTTTGCATCAGGGAACTATAGGACTGTGAGGATAAGAGGGAAATATCGTCGGCATTTCTTGGGTTTCAGTCGAAACTACGAAGGGGATCAAGTGGTCGTGCTTATTCCCCTCCATCTAGCTGCTCTTCCCTCCCTAAAGGCACCGAATTTTCCGAGCTTCGACTGGAACAACACGCGCATTGATCTGGATAGCCCAATACGATGGAGAAATATGCTGAATTCGAAAGAAGGTTTCGGCGCTGAATTACTCCTTAATGAAATGTTAACCACCCTACCTCTGGCCATTTTAACTGTTGATAACACCGAACCGAAGGAATGAGTTTTTGGGAAAGTACCGATGAGAAATAAAGCTATTATACTGAAAATACAGGCAATTTATTATTTTGCTACTGGGCTTTGGCCACTCGTTCATCTGCAAAGTTTCCTGTTGGTAACGGGCGAAAAGACCGACCTATGGTTAGTCTATATGGTGGC
>JBAYRB010000408.1:0-3553 GCA_041676905.1 Spirosomataceae bacterium | reverse complement strand
CGGATCAGCGCGTCCGATTTAAGACCGCCCTAGCTTTAGGAAATTTGCTGGGGGCGAATTCGGTCGAAGCTCTGGCCAAGATAGCAGCGCAGGATGGAGAGGACAAGTGGTCCCGGAATGCGGTCTTAAGCGGTATATCGGGACGGCTATCGGAGTTTTTAGAAGCTTTTCGAAAGCAAAATATGGGGAATGCCCGTGCCTATGCCTTGGTAATGCAAGACATGGGGCGCCTGTTTGGAAATGCGGCATCGGCTGAGGCTTGTAGCGATTTGTTGGAGGAGACACTCCATCAAAAAGGTGGGGAAGATTGGCGAGCTGCGACCATCCTAGGGCTCGCCGAAGGAGTTTCCCGCCGAAAAGAAATAATGAAAGACAAAGGATCCCCCCTTCACGCCTTGTTGGCCAACGAATCCAACCTAAAGGCATCGACAAAGTTGGGCACATTTATGAAAAGAATGAACCGGGTAGCCTTGGCGGAAAATCTTCCAGTTTCTCAACGAAAAGACGCCGTTGCGTTATTGGGGTACTATGATTTCGATAGCGCTAGGCCGGTGTTGGAAAAAACATTAGACGCTCGGAACCCGCCGGAAATTCAAATCGAGACCGTTTCGGCACTGGCACGACTGGGAAAGGTTGAGGGGGCTCGTTTAATGACCCGAAAAGAAATCTGGTCTGCCTATACGCCCCGGGTAAAAAATTCTGTCGTAGCGGCGTTGGTTTCCAACCCAGAATATATTCGGATACTTTTTGAAGCCCTGGAGAGCAAGGTAATTGGGCCAGCTGAAATTGCCTCGACCGACCGCCAACGATTAATCAAACATAAAGATGGGGAGATAAGCAAACTGGCAACCCATTATTTTGAGGATTTAGAGTCAGGGGGAAGGATGAAGGTGTACCAAGATTTTAAGGAGAAATTGGGTAGACCTGCTGTAGCAGCTAACGGACGTAAGGTTTTCGAGACCAGTTGTTCGGCCTGCCATACTTATTCCGGTGTGGATGGGGGCAATGTGGGTCCTGATTTAACCGGTATTCGAAATCAACCCCCCGATGCTATTTTACTCCATATTGTTGTACCCAATTACGAAGTCTATCCAGCCTACCAAGCTCTAAATATTGAGACCAATGATGGAAATACCGTTACCGGTTGGGTGGTGTCAGAAACAGAAAATTCGTTAACCATTCGAACTGCTTTTTCGACAGAGGAAACTATTCTTAGGAAAAATATTCGAACCATAACCAACCCCGGCATCTCATTGATGCCTGATGGATTAGAACAGGCCATGACAGAACAAGACTTATTGGATCTGATCGCATTTCTGAAAAACGCCAATTAGTAACCCAGATGAAAAAAAATCAAACCTTTAACCGACCCATTTACCTTGCAATCTTAGCGCTGATTTGTTTGACAAGTTTGACCCTGGCCAAAGCTCAAAATTCGAAATATGAACTGAAGGCTGGGGCAGCTCTGAGCAATATCACCCCTTTTCTAGACGGTGGTATCGTTGGAAATTTTGGGATTCCACCCGAAGCTAAGTATATCCACGATGAATTGTATGCGAAATGCTTGGTATTAGATGATGGCCATGAGCAAATAGCTATTGTCATTGTTGACAACCTTTCAATCAATCGGGAGGTATTTGATCATGCCCGAGATTTGATCCACCAACATACTGGAATAAAGAAAGGCCATATACTGATGGCCGCTACACACACGCATTCGAGCGTAAGTGCCAGCAGTGTTGGGGATGAAAGAATGAATTACAATTACGGGAAGCCGTTGGATGAATATCAATTATTTGTAGCTCGTCGAATTTCCGATGGGGTTCGTCGAGCTGTGTACAATAAGGAGCCTGCTCGTATCGGCTGGGGATCGGTTCAGGTTCCACAGCATGTGTTCAACCGGCGGTGGATCATGAAACCAGGCAGCGACGTTCCCAATCCTTTTGGGGGGCAGGACAAAGCCCGGATGAACCCAGGTGTCGGGAATCCCGATTTGTTGGAACCTGCCGGTCCCACTGACCCAGAAGTTTATTTCGTTTCCGTACAATCGGTCGACGGACGCCCACTTGCCTTGTTAGCCAATTATTCGTTGCATTATGTAGGAGGGGTTCCTAGGGATCATATCTCGGCCGACTATTTTGGTGTCTTCGCCGAGCAAATGACCCGGTTACTTGATCAAACTCATACCGGATTTGTTGCGATGTTGTCGAATGGGACCTCCGGAGATATCAACAATATTAACTTTAGAGGCCCCGCCGAAAAAATGGGAGCTTATCAAAAAATGCAAATCGTAGCTCGGGATGTAGCGCAGGCGGTGTATCAAAAGTACCAGCAAATAAGCTATCAGACCGATGTGAAATTAGGTGCTGTTACAAGTGAATTAACCCTGCAAGTGCGGAAGCCTACCCCGGAGATCTTAGCCAGGGCACGACAAGTAGTGGCCAATCCAGAAGGGCTGACCCTTTACCATTCATTGGAGCCAACGTACGCCAAAAGGGCTATTCAAATGCAGGAACGTTGGCCTGAAAAAATCGATATTGTGATGCAGACCCTTCGTATCGGCGAATTAGCAATAGCAGCCATCCCTTTTGAAACATTTGCGGAAACGGGTCTAGAGATAAAAAAGAAGAGCCCTTTCCCTTCCACATTTACGATCGAATTGGCCAATGGGAATTACGGTTATTTACCTACTCCCGAACAACATGAGCTTGGAGGCTATGAAACCTGGCTTGGCACAAATCGGGTAGAAAAAGAAGCTTCCCGTAAGATTGTCGCCCGTCAACTCGAACAATTCGAAATTCTTAAAAATAAACCCTAAGTGTTTTGAAACTTAAGCCTCATGAATAGAATAATCAAAAACTTCGCAATACTCCTTACACTGGGTTGGGTAGGCTTCCAAAGCCCGATGGCTCATGCCCAGGTATTCAAAGCGGGTGCAGCTCAAAGTGTAATTACGCCTCCGATAGGCTACAGTATTAATGGGAACTTCCAGGATGGCAAAGTAAGACATGTCCATGATGACACCCATGCAAAAGCGATTGTGATGGACGACGGTAAAACCAAATTGGCCATTGTTGTTTCCGATCTCTGTATGGTGTACAAGGAAACCCTAGACAAGGCTAAAAAGAGAGCCCATGAGCTGACGGGCATACCCGTTGAAAACATGATGATGTCGGCTACTCATACCCATAGCGGCGGTACAGCCTGTAGCGTTTTTCAAAGTGATCCAGAGCCTTTTTATCTCGATTTTTTAGCCGAAAGAATAGCAGATGCCTTGGTTCGCGCCAATAATAATCTAGTACCGGCTGAAATTGGGTGGGAAAAAGGGTATGAACCAACCCAGGTACACAATCGACGTTGGTATATGAATACCGAGGAGGGTATGACAAATCCGTTTGGCGGTGTGGATAAGGTTCGGATGAACCCTGGAATCAAAAGCCCTCATCTAAAGGAGCCAGCAGGCCCCACCGATCCCGAAGTATATGTGGTATACCTTAGATCATTAACCGGCGAGCCAATAGCGGTATTGGCCAACTATTCCTTACATTATGTG
>JBAYRB010000407.1:0-3563 GCA_041676905.1 Spirosomataceae bacterium | reverse complement strand
TTTTGGGTACTAATGGATCCGGAGTAGGAAATAACTGGTTTTGTATCCGACGTCCCGCTTTTGGTTGTGATTAGCAGTACGCCATTGGCTGCTTGTGCTCCGTAGATCGCTTTGCTACTTGCATCTTTCAAGACATCGATGGAGGCGATATCAGCGGGATTAAGATCGCCTACTCTGCCTCGAAAGATAATCCCGTCCACGACGATGAGGGGAGACGTATTCCCACTCAGGGTAGACCTGCCTCTTATCTCTATAGACGGTTCGGCTCCGGCTTGGTTCACCTGGCCGATATTTACACCTGGAACGGAGCCTTGGAGGGATTGCATGATATTTAAATTTGGCGATTCCCGAAAGGCTTCTATATCAGCCGAGGCGATGGATCCGGTAAGGTCACTTCGTTTTTGGGTGCCGTATCCCACTACAACCAGTTCATCCAATTGTTTGGTGTCTGGCAATAAGTTGACGTTCACTTGGGTGCGTTCTCCCACGACAATATCCTGCGGAAGATACCCTACAAAGGAAAAAGTAAGGGTTGTGGTACTCGAAGGAACATTGATTTCGTACTGCCCATCAATACGGGTCGAAGTTCCTTGGGTAGTACCTTTCACCATGACGCTCACCCCGGGGAGGGGTTGTCCGTTTTCGTCGGTAACCACGCCCGTCACAGACGTCTGTGCCCACGCGTTTCCGGATAGGAGCAAGAAGCAGCAAAATACCCGGTAAAACCTAAGTAAAAGTTTAGATGTCATAAGTAAGGGTATATTTATCAATGATAAATATTAATTTAACAATGCAATAATAATGCAGTATGGTATTTATTGCAAAAAAAATTTAAAGTTATTGCTTTTGAGGCTTGTTTTAAATAATAGAGATAGTAGAAAAGTTATATATAAATTAGTATAAATGAGGGTATTGTATTGGAAATGTATAATGAAAATATTTTATTTAAAATGTTTAACAAACTTTTTATAATTTTTCAATAATGGTTAATAGTATCATTTAATTTATCAATAGTAAATAATAATTAGGTTGCAAGGAAAAAAATGAGGAGATATTTAATCCTGAAGTGCTGAGTTATTTGATATATGATTGAATATAATTTAATATTGTAAAATAATAACATAGTTTGGGGTTGGATTTTTATCCTTTTATTTCTAAAATTTATTGATAATGAATTATCTCGAAATGTTTTCGCTCCGTGGTAAAACGGCATTGGTCACTGGTTGCAAACGGGGTATTGGTAAGGCTATAGCCCTTGCTTTTGCTGAGGCAGGCGCTGATATTATTGGCGTGTCGGCAACCCTAGAAAAACAAGGGAGTGACGTGAGTCGGGAAGTGGAGAAACTAGGTAGAAAATTTACGGCCTATGCCTGCGATTTTTCCGATCGAGGAAAGTTGTATGAATTTATCGACCAGGTTAAAGCAAATCATCCTACTATTGACATTTTAGTTAATAATGCGGGAACAATTTTGCGAAAACCTGCTCGGGAACATCCTGACACTTATTGGGATACGGTAATTCAAACCAATTTGGACGCCCCTTTTATTTTAACTCGGGAAATTGCCCAGAAGATGTTGGATAGGGGGCAGGGAAAGATTATTTTCATAGCTTCGTTACTATCGTTTCAAGGAGGTATCAATGTGCCGGGATATACCGCGAGTAAGTCGGCCATTAGCGGATTGATAAAGGCTTTAGCAAACGAATGGGCGGGTAAAGGCGTGAATGTAAATGGTATCGCGCCGGGTTATATCGATACCGATAACACGGAAGCTTTACGAAATGACCCCGTTAGAAATGCGGCCATTTTAGAGCGTATCCCCGCTCAACGCTGGGGTACTCCCGAAGATATGACGGGTGCCGCACTATTTTTAGCTTCATCTGCCTCAGATTATGTGCACGGGAGTATACTGACCGTCGATGGAGGCTGGATGGGGCGTTGATTAGTTCGTATCTTTGACGAATCTTAAATTCGACTTCTTTTATCGACGATCACTATGGTACTGGTAGTTATTAAAGCATTGGATATATTGGAGTTTGTGGCGCGTGACCCTGAAAAAGCCTATACGCTGACGGAAATATCGACGGCATTAGGACTGAATCAAGCTACCTGTTCCAATATTCTTAAAACGTTGGTGAGTAAAAACTATGTTGAACACGTTGGGCGAAAAGTGGGTTATAAACTGGGGCCCATGGCTTTTAATCTTACCAACAATCCATCTTATAATCAGAACTTAATCCTTGCAGCCAAGGATGTGATGGAGGATTTGACCGCCCAAGTGAACGAAACTTCCCTCTTGGGGATTATCCGAAATCAAAAGCGATTTGTCCTTCACCTTGTCCACAGTGACCAAGATTTACAAGTGAGGAGTAAAAGTGAGCGTAACGTTTATGAAACGGCGACAGGCCGACTTCTCCTTGCTTTTATGCCTAAAAAGGAACAAGAAAATTTCATCAGTACCCATGGCTTACCCCCACCGGAAATATGGAAGGAAGCGAGTACTCGTGAGGGGCTAAGCGTAGCCTTAAAGAAAATTGTCAAAGAAGAACTGGTGATCACTCAATCCGTCAAGCATATCATCGGTATTGCTGTGCCCATTCGAAAAAATGATAAGGTAATCGCTGCTCTTAGCATATTTTTACCCGAAGCCCGGTACACCGCCACGCGAAAGAGAGCTTTAATCAGGGCGTTGCAGGAAGCAGAACGGAAAATTGAGGTGCGTTTGAACACCTAAATTGGAGTAGACTTCTAAATGAAAATCCAGACGCCCTAATATTAAGGGCGACAGATATCTCTTCTTTCGTACTATTTGGCTATTAACATATTAAAAGAGTGGCTATGGGAGCACAGCCACTCTTTTCAACAGTCATTTTTAATTTACGGCTCCTTATCCGCATTTTGATGAACCACAATCTTTACAGGTCAAGCAGCCCTCTTGATAGATAAGGTTGGTCGACTCACAACTGTGGCATTTTTGTTTCCGCACTTCGGTGCCATCAGCGATATATCGTTTTAAGGCACGAGCAACCCCATTTTTCCAGGTATTGATTGACTCGGAATCGAGCTGAAGACTGCTTACCAGTTCAACCACTTTTTCAATAGGCATGCCATGTCGAAGGGTGCCCGAAATCAACTTCGCGTAGTTCCAATATTCCGGATTAAACTTATAGGAGAGTCCTTCGATCGTGGTTTTATAACCTCTCGCATTTTTGAATTGGAAATCGTATCGCGATGTGCCATCTGGTTCGCGGTTTTTGATGATATAGCCACGGGTGACCCAACGAGGTAGAAGAATACCGTCGTCGTCATCGGCAATACCTGTAAAGATCTCATAGGGTTGCTCATCGATCAAGCCAATGAAGGCAATCCATTTTTCCTTTTTGTTTTGGAAACGGACTACATCGGCTTCGAGTATCTGTGGCCTAACCAGTGGGAATGGTGAGTTGACCGTGCCTTCTTCCTTGGCTTCCTTGTCGGACGCGGAAACCAGCACTCCGGACCGAGAGCCGTCACGATAGACGGTAACCCCTTTACAACCTGCTTTCCAAGCTTCCATGTAGCAGG
>JBAYRB010000406.1:0-3566 GCA_041676905.1 Spirosomataceae bacterium | reverse complement strand
GAGGTTACCGGTGATCATCGATTCACCATTCAGTCGGAATCAACGGGCGAAAAACCTATGGATTTCCATTTGGAAGACCTATTCGGTAGTTCGCCAAAGACCATTCTGAGCGACCAAACCCTAAAGGTCCAATACGAGGAACTAGCGTATGACGAAAGCAAAATAGAAGCCTACCTTGAGCAGGTGCTGCAATTGGAAGCCGTTTCTTGCAAAGACTGGCTCACCAATAAAGTTGACCGCTGTGTGGGTGGCTTAGTAGCCAAACAACAATGCGCCGGACCTTTGCAATTGCCCCTCAATAATTGCGGGGTTTCTGCACTGGATTACCAGGGTAAGGACGGAATAGCCACGGCGATTGGTCATTCGCCTTTGACGGCTTTAATCGACGAAAAAGCAGGTAGCCGAAATGCGATCGCGGAAGCCCTCAGCAATATTGTTTGGGCACCCCTAAAAAATGGAATCGAAAGCGTTTCTTTATCGGCCAACTGGATGTGGGCGTGCCGCAACCCTGGTGAGGATGCGCGACTCTACCGTGCGGTAGAGGCTTGTTCGGATTTCGCCATTGCATTGGGAATTAATATTCCTACTGGGAAGGATTCCCTTTCGATGAAACAGAAATACCAAGATACGGAAGTAATTGCTCCAGGTACGGTTATCATTTCAGCGGCAGCTCATTGTACCGACATTAGAGCAGTCGTAGAGCCGGTATTGAAAAAAGGTAGGGGTTCACTCTATTACATTAACCTTTCAGGCGACCAATTCAAATTGGGTGGATCTTCTTTTGCTCAGATTTTGAACAAAATCGGTGTAGAAGCTCCCGATATTAAGGATGCGGATAATTTCCGGAAATTATTCAATCTCATTCAGCAATTGATTGGGAAGGGACTGATTGCAGCCGGTCATGATATTGGAAGCGGTGGGCTTATCACTACCTTATTGGAAATGACCTTTGCCGATCCAACCTTGGGTGCGGAAGTCGATTTTAGTGTGTTGGGAGAATCTGACCTGGTGAAGGTGTTATTTTCAGAAAACATCGGGGTAGTCGTTCAAGCGGATAGCGCTGCCGAGGAGATTCTAAACGCAAATGGTGTTACCTATTATAAAATAGGAGAGGTGACAAATACCCCGACATTGAAAATTTCATTAGGTGACAAGCAGCTGGATTTAGATATTGCCCATTTGCGCGATATTTGGTTTAAAACCTCCTATTTGTTAGATATTCGTCAAAGTGGCGAGGTCAAAGCAAAAGAGCGTTTTGAAAACTATAAAAAACAGCCATTACGCTACCAATTCCCAGAAAATTTCACGGGTAAACGTCCGATAGTACCTGCCGACAAACCTCGTCCTAAAGCTGCCGTGATTAGGGAGAAGGGTAGTAATTCGGAAAGGGAATTAGCCAACGCACTTTATTTGGCTGGATTTGATGTGAAGGACATCCATATGACAGACCTGATTTCTGGAAGGGAGACCTTGGAAGATGTGCGATTTATTGGGGCTGTAGGTGGGTTTTCCAATTCGGATGTGCTCGGTTCTGCCAAGGGATGGGCTGGAGCGTTTAAATACAACCAAAAAGCGCGGGTTGCATTGGAGAATTTTTTCAAACGTGAGGATACCTTATCCATTGGAATTTGCAACGGATGCCAATTGTTCGTCGAATTGGGTCTCATTTACCCCGAACATGAAGAGCAGCCTAAGATGCTATACAACGATAGTAAAAAGTACGAGAGCATCTTCACTTCCATACAATTGCAGGAAAACAATTCGGTTATGTTCTCCTCATTAGCTGGTGCGCGTCTAGGGGTTTGGGTGTCGCACGGAGAGGGTAAGTTCTACTTACCTTACGAGGAAGATCAGTACTATATCATAGGTAAATATGGCTATGAAGCCTATCCGGCCAATCCGAACGGCTCCGATTACAATACCGCTGTGATGAGTGATCGGACAGGGCGACACGTAGTGATCATGCCGCATATCGAGCGGTCCGTATTTCAATGGCACTGGGCTTACTATCCCGAAGGGCGAGCTGATGAGGTGACACCCTGGATGGAAGCTTTCGTAAATGCCAAGAACTGGGTAGACCAATTATAAGTCTACCTTAAATTGCGCGCTCTATGTCCCGTAAAAAAACGGCCGTA
Organism: Spirosomataceae bacterium; assembly: GCA_041676905.1. GTDB lineage: Bacteria > Bacteroidota > Bacteroidia > Cytophagales > Spirosomataceae > Ravibacter. The sequence continues at coordinate 1,431 of JBAYRB010000406.1, read as the reverse complement.
CGAACGGCGTATTTCAGCATTGCAGGAAACCTGATTTTAGCATGGGTTAAAGGTATTTCCGGTATTTTGGGAAACTCATTTGCCCTGGTAGCTGACGCCATCGAATCGACGTCCGATTTTTTTTCATCCCTTTTGGTCTTGTTAGGCTTACGGTATTCTCACAAGGATGCCGACGATAATCACCCCTATGGCCATGGCCGGATCGAGCCGCTAATCACCTTTATCATCGTGGCAATATTGGTTGTGTCGGCCACTTTTATTGCCTGGGAAAGCATTCAAAACATAAAAACCCCACATGAGTCACCGGCTCCTTGGACCCTTTGGATACTGGGAATCATCATTCTTTGGAAGGAAATCTCCTACCAGATTGTCATTCGAAAAAGCAAACAAACCCATAGTTCGGCTTTAAAAGCAGATGCCTGGCATCACCGCAGCGACGCCTTTACGTCCATAGCAGCTTTTATAGGGATTTCAATAGCCGTCCTCTTGGGTGAAGGGTATGAAGCTGCTGACGACTGGGCGGCTCTCCTAGCCTGTGTAGCTATTTTATACAACTGTTACCGTATTTTTCGACCTGCCCTGGGAGAGTTAATGGATGAGCAACTTTACGATGATTTGGTAGAAGAAGTGAGAAGAGTCTCGCTAACGGTAAAAGGTGTTTTGGGTACGGAGAAGTGTTATATACGCAAATCGGGAATGTATTATCACGTGGATCTGCATGCCATCGTCGACGGGCGAATCAGTGTGTCGGATGGACATCATTTAGCTCATATTTTGGCAGATACACTGAGGGAAGAAATTCCGCAAATCGGGAATGTATTGGTTCACGTAGAGCCTGATAAGTATTTACCTAAAGGGCCGTATTCACTTATCGGATAAGTCGAAACATGCGCTATTTTATTGAACATGCCTATGATGGGACCGCATATAAAGGATGGCAGATTCAGCATAATGGAATCACCGTACAGCAAGTTTTGCAGGATAAACTGGCGATTCTTTTAAAGCAAAAAATCAGGCTTATCGGGAGCAGCCGGACCGACACAGGGGTGCATGCCCTACAGCAATTTGCTCATTTTGATCTGGATTTCCCAATTCCGGACCCCGAGCGTTTGACCTTCCAATTGAATGCTATTTTACCCCATGATATTGCGGTAGCAGGTATCTATCCGGTCGAAGAACAAACGCATTCGCGATTTGCTGCTACCCATCGTCGCTATTGTTATAAGCTGGCTCGAAAGAAGAATCCTTTTCTGTTTAATAAGGCCTATTTCTATCATAGGCCGCTGGATTTAGAGCGAATGAATGAGGCGGCTGCTTTGTTGTTCCAACACCTGGATTTTGAGAGTTTTAGTAAAATCCATACCGATGTAAACAATTTCAATTGCACCATCACATTCGCAGAATGGGTCGTGGTCGATGATAAACTTTGGG
>JBAYRB010000405.1:0-3568 GCA_041676905.1 Spirosomataceae bacterium | reverse complement strand
GAAGCGCAGATCTTCATATACCTGAGCAGGTAAATTGACGGGGATACCATGAATACCGATCTGTAAGGTAATGATTCCTTTTTCAGCATTAGCTACATCGCCGACATACCCCCTAACGCCGGCTCCCGGAACGTGGAGTAAAGCCGGATATTTTCCCGGTGCTTTAGGTACACACAGGACACCGTAGACCCGTGTACCCGGACGGTCATTTTGAAAGCTGACATGGTATACATCGACTTTTTCGGTACAACGTTCAGGGATTAGGGTCATTCGACTATCCAGGGGTACTTGACTGATTGCCTTTTTGGCATTTTCCCAAAAGGAATCGAAATCGGCTGGGTTCGCCACGGTGGGTTGGATCTTATCGGGGTCTATGCCGGCAGTAGCTAACCCCCTATAGGTAACCCCATCGACCTCTGTACGGGCTATACAACGAATAAAACCTGGGCTAGCAGCTTTACCTGCATCCACGGTTAGGGTACCATTTGCTAGGGTCTGTGTTTTTTGTTCGGTTGGGGGCATTTTTTCCAACCCTACCTCATAGGAAACCACTGCACCTTTCAAGGGGACTCCGTCTTTCAAAACCGTGATATTGAATTTGATATTCTCCCCACTTTTGTAGGTCCAATTTGCCTTATCAGGCGCAACAATCACCGAAACATACTGCTGTGCAGGCTGCGCCCATGCGGCTATTGAACAACTCCATAAAAGTAAAAAGGCTAAAATCTTTTGCTTCATAGTTGAATCTAAATAAAATTACACATACTATTTCCGGAGAGAAAAGGACGGGAGCGCTTAGAGTTACTTAGCACGTTCAAATTTCTTGTCTTATTCATTATCGAGTCGAGTATTTGTAATCGTTGCCAAATTCCCTTTTCCGACGCCCCTGAGTTTATTTGGTATTTTGAAAGTATGCCTCCCCCTTCCAAAACCTATTTCCTCTCCTTATCACATTTCAACATAATTTCGACTATTCAATGGGAGCACATCCTTTACTTTCCATATTATTTCCGTAAAATTGAGTCGCATTATATCCGCAGGGACGGATGTGCTAAGTGGCGAACCTACCAGAACTATGAAAAACATACTACTCATTCTAAGGCGGGAATACCTGGTCAGGGTGAAGAAGAAATCCTTTATCGTCATGACCTTCCTTACGCCTATGCTGTTTGTCTTATTTTACGCGGGTATCATTTGGACCGCCATCGGCTCAACCGAAACCAAAGAAGTGCTGGTGTTGGATGAAAGCGGACTTATGAAAGAAGGCTTTAAAGATTCACGAGGGCTGAAATTTAATTTCACCAACTCCCCCCTAGAGACCGCCAAAGTAGAATTTGAAACCAGCAACAATAGTGCGCTTCTTCATATCCCTTCTAATGTCGTCGAAAACCCAAGAAGTGTGAGAATTTACGCGCAGAAAAATGTGAGCTTGGAAATGAAGTCCAACCTCGAAAAAGTAATCGAAAGCCAAATTGAAGACCTCAAACTTAGAGAAGCCGGAATCACCCCTCAAGTAATCGCTGACGCAAAAGTAAATGTCGCTGCACAGACGATAAACCTTTCGGAAGGACAAGAAAGGGAAAGTAATTCAGGAGCCGCAACCATTATAGCGCTAATCTGCGGTATGGTCATCTATTTCGCTGTGTTATTGTATGGCACCCAAGTGATGCGTAGCGTTTCCGAAGAAAAAACCAGCCGTATCGTGGAGGTCATTATTTCTTCGGTTAAGCCGTTTCAACTCCTAGTGGGCAAAATTGTGGGCGTGGCTTTGGTAGGGCTCACACAGTTCACCCTGTGGATATTGCTCACTATTTTACTAGTAAGTGGTGCAGGGTTTATGTTTAAAGATAAAATCAAAGATATTCAAGAGGAGGTTGCCGCTCAGCAAATCACCTCCATGCCCAAAGATATCGAATCCGAACTCCAAAAAGCAGATGACAACCCCGTGGCACTCGAAATTTTGGAAGGCATTAAAAGCTTGAATCTTCCCCTAATTCTAGGTAGTTTTTTATTCTACTTTTTAGGTGGGTATCTCCTGTATAGCGCCTTACTAGGAGCGGTAGGCTCCGCTGTTGACCATGAATCGGATACGCAACAATTTGTATTCCCTATTACATTGCCCCTAATTTTTGGATTCATCGTCGCGCAAATTGCTCTTCGCGATCCGGATAGTCCCCTCGTTTTCTGGACATCGATGATCCCCCTTACCTCCCCCATCGTCATGATGGTCCGTGTTCCGTTTGGAGTACCCGGCTGGCAAATATTATTGTCGATGAGCCTACTGGTTCTGGGATTCTTAGGGACCGTTTGGATTGCCTCCCGGATTTACCGGATCGGTATCTTGATGTACGGTAAAAAAGTCACCTATCGGGAAATTTCGAAATGGCTTTTCTACAAAAATTAGCGTTTGTAAAAATACTATTAATCCCTTGAAACGGATTTGTGCTTCCTATGAAATTCCTGAACAGTAGCGGTATCATAAGAAGCACCTATCGGGGCAACAATTAAATTTCTTCCCTTCCCTGAACCTTGCTTTTATTAGAGGTTCTTACGCTTCAATTCCTCAACAGCATAGTTGGCTGCCCGTGCTGAAAAGGCCATATAAGTTAGCGATGGATTTTGCGTAGCCGTAGAGGTCATACAAGCGCCGTCTGTGACAAATACATTTGGAACAGAGTGGATTTGATTCCATTTGTTCAACATCGATGTCTTAGGATCCTTACCCATTCTCACCCCACCCATTTCATGTATATCCAATCCCGGATTTCTCCGATCATCACGGGTTCTAATATTGGTAAAACCTGCCATCTCAAACATCTCCGTCATTTGTTCGAGATAATCTTTAACCATCTTATCATCGTTGTCGTCGTAGGCTACATTTATCCTTAATTGAGGTATTCCGAAAGGATCTTTCAATTCAGGATCCAACGCCACATAATTCGTTTCCTTGGGAATGGTTTCGCCCATCATATGCGAGCCTACATACCAATTGCCATACTTATTTTGAAACAATCCCTTCTTTAAGTCTTCTCCCCAACCGCTCCGGTCGCTCGAAGTGCTTCTTCCTGCGCTAAAACCGGCCGCATAGCCCCGAAGGAAATCCGTCTCCTGTTTTGCCACGTTCCTAAAACGAGGAATGTACCCACTATTAGGTCTTCGCCCATCGGTCCTTTTATCTAAATACCCCTCAAATTGTCCGCTTATTCCTGCTCGATAATTGTGGAAGGCAACGTATTTTCCCAATACACCACTGTCGTTTCCTAATCCATTGGGAAACCTATTCGATATTGAATTCAATAAGATTAAATTCGTGTTTAACGCTGAGGCATTTACAAAAATCACTTTGGCAAAATATTCAGTTGCCGTTAAAGTTTGGGCATTGATCACTCTTACACCGACGGCCTTCCTTTTTTGTTCGTCGTAAATAATCGAATGAACCACGGAATCGGGCATCAAGGTCAAATTACCCGTTTGCATAGCCCAGGGTATGGTCGATGAATTGGAGGCAAAATATCCTCCAAAGGGACACCCTCGTTCACAAATAACCCGGTGTTGGCACTTTGCCCTG
>JBAYRB010000404.1:0-3568 GCA_041676905.1 Spirosomataceae bacterium | reverse complement strand
GCTTATAGCGCAGAACTTGCTTTTGGATTCCCTTTAAGTGGGGGAGCGGATGTGGAAAGGCAGTAACCTGGCGAAGTGGATTTTCTCGTTTGCCTGGTTTTAACTGCCGCACATAGAAATTTGGTACTTCGTCGGGGGTTTCCCGGGTCGTTAATACAGAGGGCTTGGAAATGTCCAGCAAGGCTACCGGGACTTCGTAAACTGGTGCTTCCGAACGCCATATTCTTTCCGTTTTCTGGGTATTTAAGTTGAGTTGGTCCACAAACGGGCGATCCCCTTCGGGAGAAGCACCCTGCCCGAATAGAAATACTTCGTTTTTGGGAGTTAGATTTAAAACATAAGCACCAAACTGATTTCTTTTTAATTGCGGAGTGCCCGGATCATTGTAGCGATCTTCTGAAGAAAGGTCAAAAAGTACCTTTGATGTTCCAGGCTGTGAAGGGTTGATGATATGGGTAATGGTTTTTCTCGAATCCCACCATCGTTCATTCACCAAAGCTATTTGGTCATTACCCCAGGTTATACCGCCAAATCGTAGTTTAGCTGAAAAGATGAGTTTGGGCTCCTGTTCAAAGGGCGCATTGAGCAGAAATACCTGATCGCGTATAGGTGCTTCTTTCTTTGCGTCCCCGTCATCCCGGGTTTCTACCCAATAAACGGAGGCGGGGGCATCGCTTCGCCATCCAAAATAGCGGGATCCGGGGGGAACAGCATCCCTACCCCAGGGGACGTTTTCGACAAGCGGACGTTCGAAAAGAGTTTTGACCGGTTCCCCAGCTAGCGTTAATATTTCAGTTTTTAAGGGAAATAAACTAGCGGGTACCAAGTAAGAATAGGGACGGTCAATGGTTTGAAACAGAATATACCGGGCATCGGGAGAAGGTTGTGAAGTGGCGATAATCCCCGGTTTACCTATTTTTTCTACTTCACCACCCAAGGAAACCCTGACCAGCTGAGATGTGAAATAGTAGTCGAAGAGCGCTTCATCTTCCCGATTTTTCAAAAGATCCTGAAAGGTGGGTGCTATACTTTTTTTGCCTAGATTTTCCTGGATAACCGGCCCTGTGGGTACACGATTCGGTTGTGGAGCGGCTCCCCGATTCAAAGGAACAATTCGAGCTAGCAACGTCTGACTGTCGGAGAGCCAATGGTAGGGCGTCCCCATGGTTGCATTAAGCGATTCTTGAATGACTTGCTTCGCTAGACCGGTGGCCGTTTCAGCTACGTATAGATAAATGCCATCGTCGGTCGATACCGTAAAAGCAATTTTGGAATAGTCGGGTGCCCAACTGATATGGCTGATGTTGGCTTCTGCCGGTATGCCGCTAAGAGAATGTTCTTGTTCAGTTTGCAGGTTTTTAAATCGTATCTCGCGTACGTATAAAGGCCGTGCCGGACCATTGTTGGCAGGATTTATGCGAATTCCCGCAAGGCGTAATTCCGGTTGCGATAGCTCAGCAATCGTGGGATGGGCAGCTCTTTCCAAAATGATCAACCACTCTCCTTTCCCGTCCACACTGACCGACGGTGTGGGTGCAGCCGTAACCAAACTAGCGAGCTCAGGAGCGGGGGTTTGATACGGAGTGTTTTCCTGGGCTAGTGTCGTACAGGATAGTAACATAAATGCGATTATTGTTGTGTAAATACGATTCATAAAGTATGTCAATGAGTTATAAGACAATAGTAAGATTATGTTGCTTAAAAGACAAAACATGATCACGAATTTGTCGGCATTCATAGGTTAATTTTGGGAGCGTATGACAGTTTGGTATATTGCTACTAGTAATACTCACAAAAGCACGAACAAATGAAGAAAATAGCGTTGATAACGGGATCTACCTCCGGGATTGGCCTTGCGACCGCCCGAAAATTAGCAGATGCCGGAATGGATTTAATTCTCTGTGGTAGAAGGGCTGACCGACTGGATCGTTTAGCGGAGGAACTAGGTAGTAAGGTAGCCGTAAAAACATTAAACTTTGATGTAAGGGATGAAAAAGCGGTTTTTGCTGCTATCAACTCCCTAGAGACTCCTTGGAATCAGATTTCAATATTGGTCAATAATGCTGGGAATGCTCACGGTCTGAGTACCATCGACAAAGGCGATATAGCCGATTGGGATGCAATGATCGATGGAAATGTGAAGGGGTTGCTCTATGTTTCCCGAGCTATTATTCCAGGAATGATTGAACGGAAATCAGGTCATATTGTCAATATCAGTTCTATCGCGGGAAAGGAGACCTATCGGAATGGGGCGGTTTATTGTGCTTCAAAATCGGCAGTGGAAACAATAAGTAAGGGTATGCGCTTAGACCTTACAGAGCATGGAATTAAGGTGACCAACGTGGCACCCGGCGCTGTTGAAACGGAGTTTTCTTTGGTTCGTTTTAAAGGGGATAGCGAAAGAGCTGCCAAAGTGTACGACGGCTTCGACCCCCTGAAACCCGAAGATATAGCCGATGCGATTCACTATGCGGTAACGGCCCCTGCTAATGTAACGATTGCAGACATTACCCTGCTGGCAGCTGCCCAGTCTGAAGCGATGACCATATACCGAAAATCTTGACCTTTCTTACCAAATGTCAAGGCGAAACGGTAGGCTAAGCGGTTATCTTGCATCCAATGTTTTTTTGTTATGAATAGAAAGCAATTTTTAGGATCGTTAGCCGCATTAGCTAGTATGAGTGGATTAGGAGCATTTAAAAAATATACCGATAGTCTGGAAGAAACCGACCAGCTTATGCCCGTGTTGTTCATCGGGCATGGTTCCCCCATGAATGGAATTGAGGACAATCAATTTAGTTTGAGATGGGAAAGGCTGGGACGGGAAATTCCTCAACCCAAAGCGGTTTTAGTGGTATCAGCCCATTGGTTGACCCGGGGGACCCATATCACTGCCATGGAAAAACCACAAACCATCCATGATTTCGGAGGTTTTCCACAGGCTTTGTTCGACGTTCAATATCCCGCCCCCGGTGACCCCAACATGGCAATAGAAACACGTTCGCTGATAAAATCGGTGTCGGTAGGCCTCGACCATGACTGGGGGTTGGACCATGGAGCCTGGACCGTCGTAAGGAGGATGTACCCTAAGGCTGACATACCAGTACTACAATTAAGCATCGATTTTTCCAAACCAGCCGAATACCATTACAATTTAGGGAAGGAATTGATGGAGCTTCGAAAAAAAGGTGTGCTGATCATCGGAAGTGGGAATATGGTACATAACCTTCGCATGATCGACTGGCGAAACATGCATACCGATAATTATGGTTATGATTGGGCTGTTGAGATGCATCACCTGTTTAAGGAAAAAATTCGAAGTGGTGACCACCGCGCATTGATCAATTATCAGAAATTGAGTCCAGCAGCCCAATTGGCCGTCCCAACTCCCGATCATTACTATCCGTTGATGTATATTCTGGCTTTACAAAACAAGCAAGAAGAACCTGTTTTTTTCAATGACAAACTGGTAGCCGGTTCCCTAAATATGACGTCGGTACGGTTCGGATAAATGCTTTACCACTCCCACCCTTAAAAATATCCATTCATCCAGGCGTTTAAACCATTC
>JBAYRB010000403.1:0-3569 GCA_041676905.1 Spirosomataceae bacterium | reverse complement strand
GCAACAAAAAATCAGAGGGTTCTGTCATCTTTACATCGGACAGGAAGCTTGTTCTTCCGGTTCGGTCACAGCGTTAAAGGAAGGTGATAAATACATTACGGCTTATCGTGACCACGGGTTTCCCTTGGCCTTAGGTTCCGACCCCAATAAGATTATGGCCGAGCTATTCGGTAAAGAAACGGGCTCAACCAAAGGAAAAGGCGGATCCATGCACATCTTCGACCGTGAAAAAGGTTTCGTGGGTGGTCACGGAATCGTTGGAGGACAAATTCCGCTGGGTGCAGGAATCGCATTTGCTGAAAAGTATAAGGGCACCGACAATGTCTGCCTTTGTTTGTTCGGGGATGGTGCGATTCGTCAGGGTGCTTTTCATGAAACGGTAAACATGGCCGTTACCTGGAAGTTACCCGTGATATTTGTGGTTGAAAACAACGGGTATGCAATGGGTACATCCGTAGCCAGGTCCAGTAATGTTACCGAATTATATACGATTGGGGATGCTTACGACATTCCATCGGAACCGGTTGACGGAATGAATGTAGAAGCAGTTCACGATGCGGTAGAACGAGCTGCAGCACGTGCACGCAGTGGCGAAGGCCCCACATTCCTGGAGTTCAGAACCTACCGTTATAGAGGGCATTCCATGTCGGATCCACAGAAATACCGGAGCAAAGAAGAGGTAGAAGAGTATAAGAAACTGGACCCCATCGAACAGGTAAGGGGTGTGATACTCGACAACCAGTTGGCTACCGAAGACGATCTGGCGCAAATCGAACAAAAGATCAAGGATATTGTAGCGGAATCTGTACGATTCTCTGAAGAATCCAAGTTCCCCGATCCTCAGGAAGCCTATACGGACGTCTACACGGATACCGATTATCCATTTACCATCGACTAGAACTACGCATCGTAGCTTTGAATAGATGACTTTTAAAGGTGGTCTAAAAAGTAGAAACTCAGAAAGGCCAGTGAAACCAATGCCGGCCTTATGGGTGCTTTTTAGACCACTTTCCCTTTAAACCTTTCGGGATAGCGCCCTATCCGTTTTCGCTGCACTGTCATTTGTATTCATGAAACTTTCCGTAATTGTCCCTGCTTACAACGAAGAAAAAACGATCGTTAAAGTTTTGGAACGTCTGCAAGCTGTTGAGCTCATTCAAGATGTAAGAAAGGAAATAATCGTCGTCAACGACGCATCCAAAGACAATACGGAAGCTTTAGTTTTGGAGTTTGCCCGGGACTATCCCGATTTAGATTTACGCTATTTCCGACATGAATACAATCAAGGGAAGGGTGCTGCGCTACACTCGGGAATAAGAGAAGCGACAGGCGATTTCCTCATCATTCAGGATGCAGATCTGGAATACGACCCTTCCGAATTCAACATATTGTTAGAGCCCATCCTCAAGGGTCATGCAGACGTGGTTTATGGCTCCCGTTTTATGGGTGGCAAACCCCATCGTATCCTGTTCTTCTGGCATTCGATCGGCAACCGGTTTGTGCTTACCTTCCTCAGCAACATGTTCAATAACCTAAACCTGACGGACATGGAAACCTGCTACAAATTGTTTCGGGCTGATGTCATCAAAAGGCTTCCACTCAAGGAAAAGCGTTTTGGGTTCGAGCCTGAGGTTACGGCGAAAATTGCTAAAATTCCTGGCATTCGTATTTACGAAGTGGGTATATCGTATTACGGTAGAACCTATGCCGAAGGAAAAAAGATCAACTGGAAAGACGGTTTCCGTGCTATCTATTGTATCATCCGCTACGGCTTATTCGATTGATTCTCCGATTGAACCTGCTCATGTAGTAATTTACAGGCCAAAACCAAACCGGCCATTTCGTGATAAAATTGAAGACTGTTAATATTCTCCCCACTATCTCTTCCGGATTGTGAACTTAGGGAATAGTATTGAATTAAGTCCAACACTATAGCCCAACGTTCCTGCGCTGTTTGGGCAAAAAACCTATGGATCCGCAGATAAGGATTGATTTTTTCTTCGGCGGTTAAACAACCGGGATAGAATCGATTGTTTTCATGGTGAAGAGAGGTGTTCTGAAGGAAAGTAGTTTCCTGTTTAACCCATCGCTGAAGAGGTAATAACAAACCCTGGATTTTGTCGATCAGGAAAATAACGTCTGCCGGGTCTCCCGCACGATAATAATCTTCCTCCTCAAATGCCAACATTATTTGATATAAAAGTCTATTAAATGCCGGGGGCTGTAGGGCGTCGAAAAAATTTTTTAAAGCTTGACGAACCTCCCAGGGTATAACCAAGTCCATTGCGTTTCCGTCGTTTAAAATTAGAAAACGAATGTAATTTGTTCCGATAAACTGTTCTATTCCTATGGCTAACTAGCTTATCCGATTAAACACTTAAATACCCTACTTAAGAAGTAAATCATTCGTGGTGTTTTTTCTCGAGGGAAAGAATGCGGGCTTCTAATGCGTGTAAACGGTGATAAAGTTGGGGGGGACCGAATCAACATTGGGGAAATAGACCGATTTCACCTGCCAAAGGGAAGTAATCTCATGAAAAGGCAACTCCTGTATCGCCATACCAGGCTGATCGGCTTTGAGTTGGAAACATTTCTTCTCCGGATGCGATGCAAGGTGACGAAGCACTAAGCTACAATCGGTGATAACGATAGCCAATCCTTGTACATGACCGTATGTTTCAGGGGGAACCTGGACGGCTATGACTACCGTTCTTGGCGGAACGCTTAGTTCCATGGCTGCATCTTTCACTCGAAAAGCTGCATAGGTTGGGCCGGGTTTAAGCATCGCAGCAGGTAAATAAAAAGTTGCTTCGGTTACTTGATCGGCCTTCGCTCCATTGCCATCCCAACCCAACGCTTTTTTTTCATGGATTAACCGTACCAATACCTTCGAATGATAATCTTCCTGGTCTTCAGCGAGTAAATTACCCGGGGTTCCAAGGCTATTTTTTAACATGTTTCCGTTCCCTGTAATCAGCCATTCGAGGTCTAGATGAGGATAACGGTCAGCGATTTTCTTCAAAATTTCCACCCCTATGGTTTTCCCGAAACGCACCGGCTTATAAAGCGCCCCTTTAGAAACACCAATGAGGGTTTCCAAGGAAGTCGGAGTCTCCCCAATGGCTTGGATAAATTGGCTTAGTCGGTCCGAAAACATATAGAAAAAAGTTTAAACTACTTGTTTGGAGAATATTTTCTCCGTAAATTTAAATGATTATAGAAATTTTTCAGACTTAAATTAGGCTATTTCCAGGAATTTCCCCTACATGAAAATACAATCTATGTCAAAATCACCTCATCATGGAAGGAACATACGCAGAATGCGTGAAATTCTGGGCATAAAACAAGAAGCGCTAGCCTGGGAACTTGGTGCTGACTGGTCTCAAAAAAAAGTATCCGTAATAGAACAGAAAGCGCATATTCCTGATGAAATCCTGCAACGCTTCGCCCAAGTATTGAAGGTCCCAATAACCACCCTTCAAACCTTTGAGGAAAGTCACTTTTTAAACTTGCTACAAAACGAAATCCCAAGTAGAGCCAGCCTACCTTCATCTCCCTCCGTCCCTTTG
>JBAYRB010000402.1:0-3570 GCA_041676905.1 Spirosomataceae bacterium | reverse complement strand
GAAATTGTCAAAATCGACCCGATTCGCATTGGCCATTACATAAAAAATTGCCTTACGGGTAAGACTGTATTCGTCGAGGTCTTCATGGTAATCGAAATAGCCGTCGATTGTCAATCGTTCGACGATACGACGCACTACCTCGGGTTGCCGTTTAACCATTTTAGCCAGCTCGTCGGGATAAAAGGTTTGTTTTTTCTGCTGTTGTAAATAGGAAGCGGCAGCCATGAGGGGTTGAAATCCGAATTCTTGAGCCATTTCCTGTAGCCTGGATTTTCTAAAAAAATCCATCGACTCCATGCGTAACGGAATTTCGGTTTTACCTGTCACCATATAAAACTGAAACTCCTCTTTGGCGAACTCCCATCGGGCGGATTCCGACCAAATATACATTTTATGGTAGGTGTCGGTAAAGGGAATGGAAGCATAGGGCCCTTTTGACATTCTCGTCAGATGTAATTTCCCTGCTTCATCGTCATAATTTAGGACTATAGCCGGATGATAAACCGAATCCTGCCCCATCGGTAGGGTAAAGCTGGCTTGTTCGGCCGTGATAGTCAACGGCGCCAAGGCAAACCGTTGACTGGTCGCTTTAAAAGCAGGTTTTCCCTTGAAATGAACGATTACCTCGGAGGGTTTTCCACTTAACGACGTACTGTAAAGTTCGTGGCCTTGTAGATAGTAGCCTCCTTTATAGGAAATATTTTCGTTGAAGTTAACTAATACTGCATCGTTATGATAGGAGATGAATCGCGGAAAACCGGAAGAATCCTTTCCCCTGGGTTTCCGAACACTTTTATATTCAAAGGCACCCAAAATTGGTTCTGCCAGCCTTTTATCGTAGATTTTGGCCCGATCAGCCCGAATCGAAGGTGAGGATATTTTAAAAGCATAATCCGAAAACTCTGCATAAATCAGTGAATCCCCTGCTGATTTCCAATCAAACCTACCTCCCTGTCCTACAAAGATGCCTTCGTGTAAGGCAACACTCCCGGAGCTAGGTCCAAAGACGACCGAATCCCCGGCCGACACTATAGCAAATCTTGCATTTTGTAAATCAAGTAATACGCCTGACAACTGGGGCAGTGGGTCTTTTGATTGAACGGGCAAATCATCAATCGGGGCATCCCAACCGTCTGAATCCGGTTGGTTTGCAGACGAAGGAGCCTCGTAACGAAACCGATATTGCCCTGCGGTTAGATATAGCTTATTAAAATTGGATTGGTAGAGGAGTTTCTTTTCCAATACCAACTGACAGGTTTGTAGGGTCTGTAAAAACTCTTTAGCACTATAGTGTTCAACAGCATGGTCCAACGCAATCATAAAGCCATTTACATCGCCCTGTTGTGTCTGTAAAGTGTGAACATTTTTCAGGACTAAGTATAAGGCAGGACCTACCCGATGCCCGCGTGAAGCCATATTTCGGAACAAGCTGATAAATTGCTGGCGTTGAGTTGTATTTAACCCACTGTTCCAAATTTCTTCCAGCTGCTTTGAAGCTTGTATATAAGCAGGGTTTCGGGAACCGTCCATCAGCTTTCTTAATTCTACAATGAAAGCTTCGGGGTCTTCTGAGAATTTAAGATTTTGAGCCGATAACGCATGAACCGATAAAAAAAATAGGAATGTGATCCCAATTACAGGGAGCCTCCAAAGTTTATTTAAAACGGTGACTAACATCTTCCCAACGCGTAATACATACCCCAACACTTTACATATGACCTTAATTTATCGGTTTTTCAAAGGTTATAACTGCCCATTCGTTGCGCACATTTATACGAATGGGTTTCAGTCCCAAGGTATGACCATGGTCACGCAAAGCCGGAGCATCCCCTTCGTAAAAACCACTGATGACCATCCACCCTCCGGGTTTTAAATGCTTTTCATAAGCTTTCATTTCCCTAAGTAGAATATTGCGGTTAATATTAGCTAAGATCCCATCGAATATTTTGTCTTCGCCAACGTCGGAAATTGTACCTTGAAAAACCTCAAAATCTTCGCTCACCTCGTTTAATTCCGCATTTTCCAGGGCATTTTCAACTGCCCACTCTTCTATATCAAATGCCAGAACGTACCTAGCTCCTAATTTCTTGCCTAGGATCCCTAATATTCCGGTTCCGCTCCCTACATCCATCAGATTTGCACCTTGATGGGGGAGTTTCAGTTGTTCCGCCATCACAAGCCAAGTCGTTTCATGGTGTCCCGTACCGAACGACATTTTGGGGTTAATTTGTAATTCATAGGGATAGCGCGGATCGGGATCGTGAAAAGAAGCTCTAACTCTAATTTGGTCCAAGACTTCGATCGAATCGTAATTACTTTCCCAAGTCTGATTCCAGTTCTCCTTTTCCAACGTTTTGAGGGAATAGGCTATTGCAACCTGGGTTTTGTATTTATCGATAAGCTCCCCAACGGCCAGCTCATTAAATTTATCCGCTTCTATATAAGCTTGGAACCCGTTATCAGTTTCGACGAATGACTCGTAATCAATTTCGGCCAGTTCAGCGATCAGGATCTCTATAAAATCTGGATCCAGCTCGAGCGTTAATTCGATGTAACTCATATATTTAATACGTGAAAACCCGTATTTGTTGAAACACGGGTTTCGATAAAATCATGGACCATGAATTTAAAACTATACATTCTGACGGGTTTACACAAATCCGTGATGGTGAATTAAATCGTTTATGTTTTTAGAATTACTATTTCCACCCTTCGGTTTTTTTGACGCTCTGCTTCTGTAGATCCTTTGGACACGGGTTTGGTTGGCCCATACCCCTTGGTTTCGATGCGATCCGCAGCTATCCCCTTTTCAACGAGATAGTTTTTTACCGATTCAGCTCTCTGTTGGGAGAGTTCCACATTTTTATCAAAGTTTCCAATATTATCGGTATGTCCTTCAACCCGGATCGTCATCCCTGGATTTGCCTGCAGCATTTTCACAAAGCGATCAAGTTCATCGTACGATTCAGGCAATAGCGAATAAGAAGAGGTCTCAAAATAGATATTTTCCAATGTAAATGTAGTACCCTCCGACAAAGGGATTAATCGAAAGTCGTGATCAATAACTCCATTTTCAGCCGATTCTTCCTGATCGCCTAATTCCCATATTTCGTTATGGTAGCCGTCGGCAGAAACGATGAATTTATATTTTTGGCCAGGTTCCAATGCGAGTCTGTATTTTCCCGACCGTGTATTCACCGAAATCGTATCACCGTTTTCAATATAATCTATCGTGGCCATTATCGGCTCCCCAGTATGCGCATTTAAGATGTTTCCTTTTAGCCCAATGATTGGGAGCGCCCCAATTGCCTTCGATGTTGCATCCTCCACCGGTTTTTCGGCAATGGTTTCCGGTGGCGTCACCGGACGAGCAGGTTTCTTTTTAGGATCGGGGTTTTGAATGTGAATTCCGTAAAAATTCCAGGCCGTTGTTTGTCCTGTACTTCGACCTTCATAAAAATCAATCACTTCAATCCCCGGAGTAACCCGCTCGAAATAAGCTATAAATTCAATTACTTCTCCGGAATCCACTTCCTTACGTTCGGGATTGGTGGGAATACCTTCCGCTCT
>JBAYRB010000401.1:0-3572 GCA_041676905.1 Spirosomataceae bacterium | reverse complement strand
CTTACTGGGCTTCCTATTACAAAGGCATCGCCAATGCCAACTTGTCCATTGCGCGGATTCCCGACATCCAAATGGATGAAACTCGCAAAAAACAACTGCTAGGTGAAGCTCATTTCCTCCGGGCATGGTACTATTTTCATCTAGTACGCATGTTTGGGTATATACCTATCGTCACTGAACCGGTAACCTTACAGTCGGAACAATTAAAACCTTCTTGGTCAGAACCAGAAGAAGTCTACCAATTAATCGTAGATGATCTGAAAACGGCAGAAAATTCGGGATTACCCCTTACCGATCCTACGGGTAGAGTTAATATGGGAGCTGTAAAATCGCTTCTAGCAGAAGTTTACCTTACAATGGCTGGGTATCCACTTCAAATGGGCTCAGAATACTATCAGTTAGCTGCACAAAAAGCGGAAGAAGTTATTAATTCAAATGCTTTCAAACTTTTCGAGGATTATTATGACTTGCATAATCCCGCTAAAAAGAATGTCGAAGAAAATATCTTCATGATCCAGTTCAGGACACAGATTATTCCTTCGAACTGGCAAGTATCAATAATTCCCTATAACAAAAACATCTCCCAATATTCGGATGAAACGGGTGGCATCTATGCGACGGGGGATTTTGTCGAATCCTATGAACCGGGAGACTTGAGGGCTGGAGAAAAACAATTTTTCTTTACCAAATACTCCCATGAAGTGAACCGTGATCAGGTAATCGATTTAGGGGGGTATTTCATTTATAAACTTTTCGATGAAGTAGCGCATACTTCAACAGCCAACAGTGATCTCAACTGGCCAGCCATACGCTATGCAAATGTCTTGCTAACCTTTGCAGAAGCCGCTAATGAAATTGAAGGACCAACTTCAAAAGCCTATGAGGCCGTTAATGCCGTGAGAAGGCGAGCTCAACTACCTGATCTAACTGGCTTATCAAAGGAATCGTTCCGGGATGCAGTGTGGAGGGAAAGATGGTATGAGCTATGCTTTGAAAACAAAACTTGGTTTGATATGGTCCGTTTAAGAAAAGCCTTTAACGTAAAAACAAAGCAATTTGACGACTACGTAGGGCACCAATTCTCCTATGGACCCATATTAAGTGAGCGTGAACTGCTGTTCCCAATACCCACAGCCGAAGTCAGAAATAATACAAATCTCAAACAAAACCTAGGCTACTAATTCAAATACTTGTTTTATTTACAGGCCGTCTCAAAATTCACTTTGGGGCGGCCTGATCATATGATAAACCACTCATGAAACAGAGTAAAAATGACCTTAATAGTTTAATAATGCCCTAACCAATCCCGACTCGCTTAATACCCTAACCAACATATACGCTCTAGTGGTTGAGATGAAGTCCAATTTTGTGTTTGGAATAGAACTGGGTTTTTATTGATTTGTTAAGCGTAAAATTATATAATACCAGGAATTCCTAACTACCCGTCACTGAACCATGATATCCCGTCGGAATTTTTTATTGAAAAGTATTGGCGCCACTACCCTATTCTTGCCCGCTCGAAGCTGGAGTTTTGATCAGATTTCCAAACTGCTTTCGATCGCCATTGAAGCCGAAGAACCAATCTATACCTACCTCCCAGCTAATAATGGCGCCGGTCCTATGTGGGCAAATGGCATGACGACGGTCATCCGGGTTGGGGACTACGTGTTCGCTAGCGGATTGGAAACTGTTCCTGAAGTGAAAGGGTTGAGCAACTGTCGGTGGCTCCTATTCAAACGATACCCCGCAGGGTGGAAATTAGAAGCTAAGGATACTGTTAACTTTAATCGAGAACCCTGTTCATTGGGCACCTTCGGCGAGGATGTGCTCATGACGGTCAATCCAAAATTGGCGGATACCTGTACGGAATATTGTCTGACCCAACCCGAAATTTATCGTTTTGACCCACACCAAACACAACTCCCCCACCATCGATTGATTCCTACTTGGAAAACCAATCCTGGGTTCAATGATCACTCCTACCGGTCTATGGCCGTTGATGCCCGCAATAAGGAACTGATCCTTTTTCAAAATTACCTCTATCACTACGCTGAATGGTCGTTCCTAGACAAAAATGGGCGCTGGAGTGCTAGCAATGCACTAAAGTGGCCGGTTAAAACCTATCAAGGAAAAGAAGTTCCACTGAGGTTATGTTATAGCAATACTGCGCTTCGCGAAAGGAAAGTATTTTTCTTAGCAGCCGACGATATCACAGAGCCTAATGAAGAATGGAAAGAACACAAGTTCAAGCTGACAGGCGCAAAGTGGGACTATGTATTCCGAAGACTATTTTTTACTTGGACAGACAATGTCTTGCATGATGAATTTAAGCCATGGATCGAAATAGCGAATGTGGATGAAACGGCAGGCCATATACGCAACCAGGATTTATGGATCGACCCGAAAGGTAAAGCCCATTTACTATGGACGGAGAAAGCGACTGATGAAAAAATCCGAGATCGCTTTCTTCCACATATCAAGCAACAATATTCAATTGGCTATGCAGTTGTGCACAACGGAAACGTGGTGATGAAAAATGCTTTTTTGCCATGCCATGAGGACGACGACGATCAAATTCACCCCCAAACAGCTCGTTTTCACGCTACTCCAGAGGGTCGACTTTTCGTCGTTTGCTATGTACAGGGTATAAAATCCACCGGCGAGGAGATAGCAGAAAATCAGATCTTTGAGCTCTATCAAGATGGTACTACTAGCAATCCCATACGCATCCCATTCAAAAAACCTTTTATCAACTTTCAAACAGCCAACGAAAGAGCAGGATGCTCCCCTTCCGATTATATTGATATGATCGGGGTACAACGTGGACTAACCAACACGATCAGTTACGGCTGTGTGAAAATTAAATAAATGCGCCCCTATTTAGCTGACTGACTTTAATTCAATTATAACGCGATGCTAAATTGGGAACCCAAACGTTGACCACTCAAAGTTTACAACTCCTCGCGCTCTGTAACGACATGATAGCTCCGTATCAAACGAAAATATAATAATAGGTACGGACTAATTCCCCTCGAAGATTCACTGGCAATTCCGTTCGTTACAACTCTCGAAAAATGATTAAAATCAGTTTTTAACGCAACTTTAGTTACTAAAAGCCTGGTTTTCAAGCCGTAACTTTGTTATACGATGATCAAAATCAGATCTAAGTGAACAAATAGAAGACCATTATGAAAAAACTTGAAAACAAAGTCGCTGTAATCACCGGAGGATCCGGTGCGATCGGTGCTACAACCGCAAAATTATTTCTTCAGGAAGGTGCGAAAGTCGTCTTGGTCGACATCAATGAAGAAGCGCTAAATAACACGAAATCACTCCTCGATAGTGAAAATGTAAGCATTTTTAAGGCCAACGTAACCAACGCAGAAGAAGTGCAAGGGTACGTCAACCATACCGTCGAAACCTTTGGCAAAATTGATATTTTCTTCAATAATGCCGGAGTAGAAGGCATTGTAAAACCCATCACCGAATATCCCGAGGAAGAGTTTGACAAAGTTATCAACATCAATATAAAAGGAGTGTGGTTGGGGATGAAATATGTGTTACCTCAAATG
>JBAYRB010000400.1:0-3576 GCA_041676905.1 Spirosomataceae bacterium | reverse complement strand
AAGTGAAATTCATTAACCGTTCTGGTAGGGAATTGATCCGACTGGGGGATGCGAATCCAGCAAATTTAGAGGAGCTCATTCGAGGTATTCCCTTGGAAAACAAGGAACACTATATGGAGATTTATCGTCAGGGGAATCTGCCTTTGAAAAAAGGATTGTCGGGCGAAAGATCCATAGGAAACCGTTTCGATATTATTATCGACGGAAAGATTAGAAATATGGAGACCAACGTCCAGCCGATATATAACCTGGACGAAACCCTGATTGGTGCCGTATGTGTAATTCGGGATATTACGGAGAAAGAGAACTATGCAGCCAACCTAAAGGCGGAACGGGATTTGGTCGAGAAGTCGATGCGAGCTAGAAACATATTCCTGTCGAGCGTCAGTCATGAAATTAGAACACCTTTGAACACGATCATAGGGTTCACCGACCTTTTAAAACTGGAGGTCAATGATCGTAAAGCCCAGGAGTATGCCAAATATATCGAGATAGCCAGTAAGAATTTACTCCGGCTTATGAATGATATCCTCGATCTATCGAAAATGGAATTTGGACAATTAGTACTGGATCTAGAACCGACGGCCGTGGCTGAATTGGTTGAATCCGTTTCAGTATTGATTGGGAAGCGGGCTCGGGATAAGGGGATCAACTACCGTTACGAATTATCGGAATACCTCCCTAAAACTATTAAAACAGACAAAATTCGACTGACACAGATTTTACTCAACCTATGTCAAAACGCCATTAAATTCACTGAAAAAGGTGAGGTGTTGTTAAAGGTAGAACCGGCTGGAGTCAAAAAAGATGGACGTCAAATGATCCGTTTTGTGGTTAAGGATACAGGGATTGGAATTCCCGAAGAACGACAGAAAAAAGTGTTTGAAACCTTCGTACAAGCCGATGAGAAAATTTCCAGTCAATACGGAGGCACCGGTTTGGGATTGGCCATAGTGAAATACCTGGTAGGATACTTCGACGGAACTATTAAACTAGAGAGTAAAGAAAAGGTAGGAACTACTTTTACACTCGAATTCCCCTTCGAAGTTATTGAATCTTTTGACGGAGAATCAAGCCCAAATACAACTGAGGAAGAAATAATTCCAGCGGGTCTAAATGGCCTGAAAATACTTGCCGCTGAGGATAATGTGTTGAATCAAAAACTGTTAAGAGCCGTTTTTGACAGAACGGGTATCGTGCTGGAGATCGTCAATAACGGGAAGGAAGTGTTGGAAAAATTGAATAAGTATGCCTATGATTTGATCATTATGGACGTTCAAATGCCCGAAATGGACGGTTATACGGCCATCAAGGAAATCAGAAAAAAATTAAAATTGGAAACGCCCATCATTATGATGACCGCTCATGCCATGGCTGGAGAACGAGAAGAAGGCTTGCGGATAGGTGCGAATAGTTATCTGTCAAAGCCATTTCAACGGCTTGAGCTTTTTAGTACGATTATCAATTTAACCCATAAAGCGGGGGTGCAAACGGAAATTATAAACACAGCAATCGAAAATAATTCGGCTATCGAATCCCAGCGCGTTGATCTTGGTTATTTACACGAAATAACCGGGGGTAGTGAAAGCTTAAAGCAGGAGTTAGTGCAACTTTTTGAAAACGATGGGATCGTACAATTGGAAATCATTCGTGAAAAATTGGCAAATCAAGACTACGATGGTCTGAAACAAGCCATTCATAAATTTCGATCCTCACTGTATTCGGTAGGGATGTTGCCCTTGGCAAGGCGTTTAAAGGAAATAGAATCGGCATTGGGTAAACAAATAATTCCTGAAAATCTTACTTCGGAAATTGAAGAGGTTGTAAGTGAAGTTCAGGCAGGCCTGAGTGAACTGAAAAGCATTTAGTTTTAGTAAGTGTTTAGTGGGGTAGAGGCTGCTTTTTGAGCCATCATTTCTGAGAGAATTTGTAAAATGGTATTGGCACGATGCTCCCAAGTATGGGCGGCAGCAAGGTGAGTTCTTTGCTCACGTTTTGCTTCGGAATCAGTCGTTAAAGCCAGCGTTATTTTTTCGGAAAATTCGTCGGCATTGGTACAATAGTAGACGGTATCCTTGGTGAATTCTTTTAGGTCCTCGTTGAAATCGGTAGCAATTACTGGTTTCCCTGCACCCAAATATTCAAATAGCTTAAGGGGAAAGACGGTCGCGCTGTGATCGTCTTTCTGAAACGGAATCATGGCAACGTCAAAACCTTTTAATACCGACGGCATTTCTTCATACGGTACTTTTCCTTTAAAATGCACATTGTCGCAGGCTTCTATGCCACGAGGGAGCTGGGTGTTCACCGGTCCTACAAAAACAAATTGCTTATTCGGGTGTTGGCGTGCAACATTTTCGAGCAAAACGAAGTCCATTCGATGATCGATACTGCCAAAGTAACCAATGATGGGGGCATCGATATCGGAAATTAGTTTCGAAACGGACAATCCAGGGTCCAAGGCTTTCTGACTATGGGCAATATCAGCTGCGTTGGGTACAAAATAGGTGTTCGGGTTGATACTCTTTTTTTCATCATATAACTGTTTGGCACTGCATAGTACCAAATCCGATTTTTCAACCAACTGTCGCTCCGATGGCCGTCCATGTTTACCGTCAAACGATCCGATTATCGGATCCAAGCATTGATACACCTTTAAACTTGGCGCTAGACCGTTAGCAACACCCGGATAATGAAAGTTGAAAGAATTGATAAAAACATAATTTTCGATCTTCCGTTTTTTTAGAATGTACCGAATCTTGGTGCGGATTAACCATTCATTTACCTGCAATAATCTGCGGTATAGCCATCCCTCTGGTAAAAAATGAATGGACAAAAGGATGGGGGAAATGAAAATTTCTAAATGTGAATCGTAAGCTATGGAATGATCTGAAAATAGTGAAAAAAGCCCTTTTCGTCTTTTAAAGGGTTCAGTACCAAACCGTTTTATATAATCGTTGAACGTATAGGGATGATCGAAATAAAGAACCTTGTTGCGTTTGGCAAACTCCCGCGCAAGATAAAAGGCGGTGGATTCTATATCAGCATCAAATCGGAACAAGCTAAAAATAACAATATGTTGTTCCTTTAATTCCATGAATGTAGGTTCCGAAATATGATTTACTAGGGCCATCCATTATCTTTAGCCGAAGATACTATAAATCATAGAGGTGGCCAATTGCCGTTGATTATGCCTGTTATTTTATTTGATCATCAGAAGTTTACGACCCAACGTTATGGGGGGATCAGTCGCTATTTTGCCAACATGGTCAAATACATCCGTTTTACAGAAGATTTCGATTGCCTGAGTGGGGTTTTGTATACTGAAAATCAGTATCTTACTAGGAAAAAGTTTCCATTTAACAATCGCCTTGCCAAACGTTTTTTTGCCACCCCCTTCGGGCAAAAGCAACTCTATAAACTGAATCAACAGTATTGTATTCGGCTCTTAAAAAAAGGAAAATTTGATCTTTTTCATCCCACCTATTACGATACCTACTTCCTGCCGTCTTTAAAGGGGAAACCGTTGATTACGACGATCCATGACATGACCTATGAACGTCTGCCCGAGTATTT
>JBAYRB010000399.1:0-3585 GCA_041676905.1 Spirosomataceae bacterium | reverse complement strand
CGTGAACCCGAGATAATATCACGAATCATCACAAATGGAGTTAAATTATCCGTATATCCACCGGGTGAAAAAAAGAAGGGAATGAAGGTCCTTTTTCCAGTTGTTTTGAAAGAAGATCGTCGCGCTATACGGCGTATGGATCAAGTGGAAATGCTCGGACCCAGTATGCAACTTTTATTGGAGACCTTCAACAAGGAAGCAATCGTCGATAGAGGCAGTGGTGAAAGGTTTGTCAATTTAGTCGACGCCGATAACGATCTCTATTGTAGGATCAATATGACGGTAGATGGCGAGTTAACTATCAATTATATCTTACCGTTGAACTATATTACCCCTATTCGACAGGATGTTGTCACCTTTAATTTATCTATTGCCGATAATTCCCGTTCCGGATTCTCTCCAGGTATTAGTGTAGGTATGGGTAGCTACGGCGGGATCGGCATGGGTGGTATGGGTGTAGGTGTGGGTACCGGCGGTAGAAATTCCTACCGTAGTCAACCCATTGATCTTAAGCTTGACGTCAATTTGGCGAAGGCAGGTTCCTAGCGTATAAAAAGAGAAGTAGGCCTACTCGAAAATTTCATATGCTGGAGAAATCAAAGGGGCAAAACTTATTTAATCATTTGATTTTAAGGAAATTCACGGTTTTTTGACGGGAAATTCACAAACAGACATCGGGTCGTAAATTGCTACAGCGCAAATTTATTCCTATTTTCCCCTCAGTTTTAACCTTAAAAACCCAAATCCTACCTATGAAGAACTGGGGAGTTGACCTAGGCGGCACTAAAATCGAATGTGTCGTAATCGATGACGGCAATGTCCTAATCCGCAAACGTATTCCCACCGAAGCAGATCAGGGATACAACCATATCATTGGCCAGATAAAAAAACTAATTACCTCTATCGCCACCGAAATTAATGAGCAACCCACCCAAATTGGCTTCGCTACACCGGGCGTACTAGACCCGGGCTCACAAACGATGAAAAATTCCAATACGGTCTGTCTAAACGGACAACCCTTGGAAAAAGACCTCAAAGAAGCGTTGGGTATTCCGGTTCGCCTTGCCAACGACGCCAATTGTTTTGCGTTGGCTGAAAAACTAATGGGCGCAGGAAAGCAGTTCCCGTCCGCTCAAGTAGTTTTTGGGATAATCATGGGGACAGGAGTTGGCGGAGGCTTGATCGTGGGAGACAAGATCATAGGTGGACGCCACGGAATAGGTGGTGAATGGGGCCACAATGAATTAGAATACAACGGAGATGACTGCTACTGTGGTAAAAAAGGATGTACAGAACAAGTTATTTCCGGTCCAGCCTTGGAACGCTATTACTATCGGTTGAGTGGTGAAAAAAAATCACTCAAGGAAATAGCCCAACAAGGGGATGTCTATGCCGAGAAAACAATGGATCGTCTTCTTGAATACTACGGTAAAGGTGTATCGTCCCTCATCAACGTAATCGATCCCGATCTGATTATTATCGGAGGTGGCGTTGGCAATATAGACCTCCTTTACACGGATGGTTACGAGCGTATAAAAAAGTATATCTTCAATAAGGGAGTCGTTACCACGCCTATCGTGAAACCCGTTTTAGGCGATAGTGCAGGTGTGTTTGGAGCTACTTTGCTATTTAACTAGGAAGTTTTTCGTCGTTAACTGCTGCAACACTTTTAGCGTATGAATTCGATCAGCTATTTACTTTTGGGGGTTGCAGCCGTTAACTTCGTTTTCACATTACTTCCACTCGTACGTTCCGATTACTGGACGTTTAGAATATTCGATTTCCCCAGGTTACAAAAACTTGCCCTTAGCCTAGTAACCGTACTGCTAATGGTGTTTTTTTTTCAAAATAACCTGCTATTTATCATCGTATTTAGTTTACTCCTTCTCAATTGTTTCTACCTTATTAAGCTCATCCTACCCTATACTTTTCTATATCCCAAATGGGTAAAAAAAGCACGTTCAATTGACCCGGATAATTGCATATCGCTAGTTGTATCTAACGTCTATCAGGATAATGATCGCTTTGGGGAATGTGTAAAGACCTTAATGGATGCCAATGCCGACATTGTTCTCTTATTAGAAACCAACCAAAGTTGGCTAGAAAACACCAGGGAACTCGAAAAATCTTACCCCTTTAAAATACAAGTACCCCAGGATAATACCTATGGGATGCTGTTTTATTCGCGGTTTCCGATTCGTAATGAAAGCGTTGAATTCCAAGTGGAAGATGATGTGCCGTCTATCTTTTGCCAAGTTCAACTTGGTTCAGGCCAATGGGTTCAATTGTATTGCTTACACCCTACCCCACCTTCCCCGACCGAGAATCTCCGTTCGACCGAACGGGATCAAGAACTGCTATTAACCGCCGAACTAGTCAGGAAACAGAAATTGCCGGTGATTGTAATGGGCGATCTCAATGACGTGGCCTGGAGTTATACGACCGAATTATTTCTAAAAATGAGCGGATTACTGGACCCTCGAGTCGGACGTGGGCTCTATAATTCCTTCAACGCTAGAATTCCTATCATGCGATTCCCGCTAGACCATGTGTTCATTTCCGCCCATTTTGAGCACATTCAAATAAAGCGCCTCAACAACTTCAATTCAGATCATTTCCCGATTTTCGCCCAATATCACTATAACCCCCAAGCAATAACGGAACAGGACGCACTTCAACCGACAGCTGAAGACAAGGAAATCGCGCAAGAAAAACGGGATGCAACTTAATCGAGGGCTATTTGAAATTTTTTGGCGTTTTTCCCTATTTTGTCGGAACAAAAAACCAAAGCACCCATGACACCTAAATTAACTTCACACCTATTGAATGGAGGTAAACTTGCGTTATTTTTGATAGCCATCCTTTCCATTCCAGCACAGGCATTCTCCGACGAAGAAAAATCCTATAAACAAGAGGTAGTAGTAGAAGGTCTAAATATGCCCTGGGCGATAGCCTTTCTTTCGGAAACGGAATGGTTGGTCACCGAACGACTTACTGGTGAGTTGAGGTTAATCCAAAATGGTCAACTTCATCCCGATCCCATCGGGGGAGTACCTGAAGTATGGGCGCGAGGGCAAGGCGGTTTATTGGACGTGGTAGCTCATCCCAATTACAAGGAAAATGGCTGGATTTATCTCAGTTATGCTTCACCACATAAACCCGGTGAACCCGGTCAGGGAGCCAACACCGAATTCATTCGTGCACGCATAAAAAATCATGAACTGACCGATATTCAGGTATTGTTCAAAGCTATACCGAATCGTACTTCTACCCCCCATTTCGGCGGTCGTATCGTCTTCGATGGAAAAGGACATATCTTTTTGTCAGTGGGAGAACGAGGAGAAATGGATAAGGCGCAAGACCTGTCTACGCACCAAGGCCGTATCATCCGTTTGACGGAGGACGGGAAGGTTCCCAAAGACAATCCTTTCGTAGGAAAAAAAGATGCTTTACCTGAAATCTGGTCGTACGGGCACCGGAATCCGCAAGGACTGGTACTGCATCCAACCAGCGGTATTCTCTGGGAACATGAGCACGGACCCCAGGGGGGTGACGAACTCAATGTGATCGAAAAAGGTAAAAATT
>JBAYRB010000398.1:0-3609 GCA_041676905.1 Spirosomataceae bacterium | reverse complement strand
GGGCAATAAGTAAATTCCTCGAATTTTTTTCCGTAATCAGGTATCACCGAATGACGAAATCGGATCTGGGATTGCAGCACTAACTGGTCCACCCAGCGTCGTCTTTTGTCATCCAAAACCATGTACTTTTTCATAAACTCCCCAATGGAGGCTTGGGGAAAGCGATGAGGTGGGACACTGGTACCTAATGCGGTAATAAATGCACGGCAATCTTTATATTTGGGCATAGAAATTTAATTAAGTACCTAAATTAGCAATTATAGCTTAACTGAAAACCGTTTTGATTATGAAGCCCGTTCCCCGCATATCCTTTTTACTCGTTAGTTTACTTCTACTAAGCACCTTTTCCTCAGTTGTTATGGCCCAAGGCACGGAACGTTACGAAAAGAAAACCTATGCCGCGCAAAATGGTTTGGAGCTCCCTTATCGGCTTTTGTTGCCCGATAATTTCAATCCTAAAAATCGATATCCACTCATCATATTTCTCCATGGAGCCGGTGAACGGGGTGACGACAATGAAGCCCAACTCGTCCATGGATCCTCTATGTTTCTTTCAAAACAAACCGATTTCCCATCAATAGTCGTCTTTCCTCAATGTCGGAAAGATAGCTATTGGTCATCTGTCCAAATCGACCGGAATCAAAGTCCTGAAAAACGTTTTAACTACGATTATAGCGCCTCGCCCCAAACCCCGGACCTCACCGCTGTCATTGAACTTATCGTAGATTTACAAAATCAATTTAAAATCGATAAAAAGCGTATCTATATTATGGGGCTATCTATGGGGGGCATGGGTACCTTTGAAGCGATTACCAGACACCCTAAACTTTTTGCTGCCGCCATTCCCATTTGCGGCGGTGGAGATACTAGGCTTGTTGCAAATTTTGCTAAAAAAGTCCCCGTATGGATCTTTCATGGTGCCGACGACAATGTGGTTCATGTGAACTATTCCCGCTCCATGGTTAATGCAATTGAAGCCGCAGGAGGAAAGGTAAAATACACCGAATACCCCAACGTAAACCATAATAGCTGGGACCGCGCCTTTGCTGAACCCGACTTACTCCCTTGGCTTTTTCAGCATAAAAGATAAAATAACTGGAGTTCAATGAAAAAATCGGGAGCATTCAGATCCACCCTGATCCATCTGCGTTTACCCTTTTCCCTTTTTTTAGCTCCCGTTTTCCTTTTTGCCCTGAGCGAAGTTGAAAACATCGATTGGGTAAAGGCCATAGTGGCATTTCTAGTAATGCATTTACTTTTATTCCCAGCCAGCAATGCTTACAATAGTTACTACGATAAGGACGAAGGCAGTATCGGCCTAGTTAAATCCCCACCTCGCGTTAGCCCACAACTGCTATGGGTAGCATTAGGTATGGACAGCCTGGCCATACTCGTGTCGTTAATACTAAACCTTGGCTGGTTTTTTACATGCTACCTGGTGTTTTATGGTTTAGCTTCCAAAGCCTATAGCCATCCAAAAATTCGATTAAAAAAGTACCCTATCGCTAGCTTACTGGTGATTGCACTTTTCCAAGGATTCTATACCTATCTAGCCTCTTATCAAATCATTACAAACGACACACAATTACTTTCACAAGAACAGATTTTACCTGCTCTTCTTTGTGGAGTAAATCTAATAGCAACCTATCCACTCACCCAGATTTATCAACATGAAGAAGATCGCAGACGTGGCGACCACACTTATAGTCTTTTGGTCGGAATTAGGGGAACCTTCCTCCATGCCGCATTTTTCTTCACCATTTCTTTTTTAGGATTCGGCTATTTCTATATTTCCCAGGGTGCACTAGCAACATGGCTTTTGTTTAGTGCGCTCATGCTCCCTACGCTAATTTACTTTACCAATTGGTGGCGTATTTGCCATCAGGACATAAAAAATGCCGACTACCGTAACGCCATGCGAATGAGCGCTCTAGCCAGTGGCAGCCTCAATTTTTTCTTTATACTCGTCTCGTTCATTAACCATACCTAGTCCCTATCGCTAACCGACGGACCAATACTCGCCTAGGCATCGATTAGAAACTATTTACTGACCGTACGAAGAAGTAATGGTGAAAGCTATTCATCTATTTGCTCGGTAAAATAGCTGAGCTTCCCCTTTTGAACAATTAGGAATCACTCAACAAGCGCTGGATGGCCGCCTCAGCATGCGCAAAATTGAATTTAGCCAATTCTTCTGCTAGACGGTCTTTCAATAATTCCAATTGTAGATTACCCATACTACCGATGTGAACATGGTTCAAATCCCTATTGGCACGATACGTTCCGCTGGCGATTTCAGCACCTACAGTTCGATATGCATCCCGAAAAGGGACTCCTTGCATAACCAGTTCGTTTACGCGTTCAACACTGAAAAGCAAGTCATATTTTTCCGCAGCTAGTAGTTCTGATTTTACCTTCAAGTGGGTAAGCATGTAGTTCGTGATATCCAGACATTCGACTATTTCGTCAAAGGCAGGCATCAATATTTCCTTTAACAATTGCATGTCGCGATGGTATCCTGAA
This sequence comes from Spirosomataceae bacterium, assembly GCA_041676905.1. Lineage (GTDB taxonomy): Bacteria > Bacteroidota > Bacteroidia > Cytophagales > Spirosomataceae > Ravibacter. The sequence continues at coordinate 1,086 of JBAYRB010000398.1, read as the reverse complement.
GGTAAATTGCTCAGGACAAAGGCAATTTCCGTGGGCATAGCCTTCAGTCGATTACACTTGGCTCGGAGTAATTCGGCGACATCCGGGTTTTTCTTGTGTGGCATAATGCTGCTACCTGTCGTCATTTCGTCGGGCAGAATAACGAATCCAAAATTTTGACTGTTATAAAGGCAAACATCCATGGCAAGTCTTGAGAGCGTTGCGGCCAGTGACGAAATCGCATTCAAGACTGCTTGTTCGGTTCTTCCCCGACTCATTTGAGCGTAGACAACGTTTACATGGAGCCCTTCGAACCCCAATAGCTGTGTAGTGAGTTGACGATCCAAGGGAAAAGATGAGCCATAGCCAGCCCCAGATCCGAGTGGATTTCGATTCGTAAGGCGATAGGCCGCATGGATTTGTACTAAATCGTCGAGCAGTCCTTCGGCATAAGCGCTAAACCACAATCCGAATGAGGAGGGCATAGCGATTTGCAAATGCGTATAGCCGGGCAGCAAGTCATTCCGATGTTCATCAGCCTTTTTGACCAGGACGTTGAATAGGTCCGTTGTCTGATTTACGACCTCCTTAAGGCGACTTCTAGAAAACAATTTTAAATCCACCAGGACTTGGTCATTACGGGAGCGACCGCTATGAATTTTCTTCCCTACATCGCCCAGTTTACGGGTCAGCATAAGCTCGACCTGAGAATGGACATCTTCCACCCCCTCTTCGATGATGAATTCTCCCCTTTGAACGATGGTATAGATGTTTTTCAGCTCATTTTTTAGCAGTTGAAGTTCTTCCGCGGTGAGTAATCCAATTGAGTGCAGCATTTGCGCATGGGCGAGATTACCCTGTATATCATAAAGGGCTAGCTGAAGATCGAGTTCACGATCCTTTCCAACGGTAAATTTTTCGATTTTTTCCGATACGGAGATCCCTTCTTTTTGCCAAAGTTTTGTCATGCCAGATACAACAGTTGAATAGATTGTGCTCAAAAATAATACAATCTCATGAGTCGGACCCGATCGATGTCGGAAAAGCGGTGCGATTAGAGCACAATTTCAAAAAAGGGACATATAGCGACGCCTAGCGAGGTGTGGG
>JBAYRB010000397.1:0-3622 GCA_041676905.1 Spirosomataceae bacterium | reverse complement strand
TTCTCGGCGTGATTCGCTACCAGCTAAACGAGCGTTTTACCGCCTATGGGGTCATGATGTTAGCCACCAAAGGGTTGGATATGTATGGGCGAAATTACGGCGGAGACTTGACACGTGACTATGACACAAGATATTCAGATACAGGCGTAACGGTAGCGCAGGGACTGAAACAAAAAATTAATTTATTCGACCTCCGTTTATCCTATATGCTCAAGCAAAATCTTTATATTGACTACCGGATGATGAGCCGCAAGGAGACGCCTAAGAGCACCGGTCTCCATAAGACCGCTTTGTTTACGTTTGGTGTGCGTTATCACATGCCTTACCGACAGCAAATATTTTAAGGTAAGGCCTTTTGTGGCAGACTTACTGCGATCGGTAACACATCCTCTATGATTTATAATTCACGACCGATGAGAGAAATTATAAAAGCTGAATTACTAGAAGCTGAAAACACACTTAACCGGTTTCTAAACGATCCGGAAAATATTGATAAAATTGAAGAAGCCGCTCGTCTGATCTCAGCATCCATTGTGGAGGGAGGTAAAGTACTTTCGTGTGGAAACGGGGGGTCACATTGCGATGCTATGCATTTTGCCGAAGAATTGACCGGGCGATTCCGTGATGACCGGAGAGCTCTGCCCGCTATAGCCATATCCGATGTGAGTCATTTAAGTTGTGTGTCGAACGACTATGGCTTTAGCCAAGTGTTTTCGCGATTTATCGAAGGAGTGGGTAAACAGGGAGACGTGTTATTGGCGTTGAGCACTAGTGGCAATTCTGAAAATATTATCAATGCCGTAGAAGCTGCCCAAAAAAAAGGTATGAAGGTGATTCTACTGACCGGTAAAGATGGGGGCAAATTAGCGGGGAAAGGGGATGTTGAAATTAGAGTTCAACATTTTCGTTACTCTGATCGGATACAGGAAATACATATCAAAATTATCCACATACTGATTTTACTGATCGAAAAGTCCGTCTTATGAAGGTAAGGCCAGCAGCCCTTATTTATCGAAACGGGGCGATTTTGATCATGCGCTACCAGATAAGAGAAGAATTTTTTTATGTGTTGCCTGGGGGCAATCCCGATCCTGGCGAATCTTTAAAGGTAGCTTTAAAACGTGAATTGGCGGAAGAACTGGGTGTTCAGGTCGCCGTAGAAGATATGATTTTAGTGGGGGAAGTACTCCATTTTAACCAAAAAGAAGATACGCTGCACTGTTTATTTAGGGTCACGATCGAAAAAGGGGAACCTTGTCTGGATCCTGCCCATACCACTGCTCAGTCGCTTGAATGGCTGCTTTGGGAACAGTTGTCCGAAGTGACTTTATATCCCAATTTTTCCGAACACTTGACCGAATCCTTTTTTGAGGCTCAAGAATTTTCCTACACCGGACCTTTGAAACAGCCCTTTAAAGGTTAACGCTCCGGAACACCCGCAGGAGTTTTGTCTACCATTAGGTTTATACTTCCAGATCGTTTCCTTAATTCGAACTCGTCGTACAGGTCGCCTAACGCGGTATACGACTTGAAATTTAGGGTGTCACCCGCTATTTCTATGACATGGAATAGTTGTGTAAAAATGGCTTTTCGGTCCATCCACTCCGATTTGTCTACATGAGACCCAGTCATTTTAGGCCCACTTACGGATACGACGTACATCGTTCCTGATGATTCGTTCTTTTTGTCCATCGGGATCTTTGCCATTCCACGGGCATAGGTGTGGTCATGTCCTTGTAAAACCAGGTCTACTTTGTATTTATCAAACAAGGGCTTGAAAGTAGAGCGCATACGCTTGTTGTCCCGCGTCAGCTTCGGCGAAAAAATCGGATGGTGGAAGGTGAAAATCGTCCAACGATTGGGATTGTTGGCTAAGACTTTTTCGACCCATTCTTTTTGCGCTTTCAAGTGCTTGTCGGATTCTTCGGCCTGATCCGAGTTTAAGGATATGAATCGAACCCCTTGGATATCGATATAGTAACAAGATTCTTCCAAGCCTTCAGGACCATTGAGGGGAAGGTTAAAGGAAGGTCTCCAGAACTTAGAGATGGTATTTTCTTTTTGGTCGTTATCGTAGTGGTCATGGTTTCCTGGGGTAGCGATGGTGGCGATGGACGTATGTAATGCCTTACCTGCATCGAAAAACTCTCCCCACTCTACATCACGATTGGCTCGGTTGATCAGATCCCCGCCGTAAAGAGCGAGTTTTGCTTCCGGGGCTTTTTTAATAACCTCGGGGATCACTCTCGACCATAAGGACCGCATATTGACCTGGACATCCCCAAAGTAAAGAAATTGTAGTCGATCGGGGTTTTGCTTAGCCGTTTCAAAGTGGAACCATTCGCTCCAATACGACCCTGAGCCGACCCGATACGCATATTTGGTTTGGGGTTGAAGACCGGTAACCGTATAAGAATGATACATTGCAGGAGGGGTGTCTTCTACGCTCAGTAATTCCGAATGGGCTTGGTAACGGGCAACTTTCTGAACAAAACGGGGGTCTGCATCGGCGGGAGCAATCTCCACATAACTGACCTTGGTCGTATCAATCGTCCTCCAGTTGATCGCAATGGAAGTGGCTAAATCCTGTGTAGCATTTAAGACTATACGGTCCGGAAAGGGTTTAGGTACGTAAAGTGGCTCTAGTTGAGCCATGGTTAAATGCGATAAGCCTATCAGTATTGCCGTAGCTAACCAAGTTTTGAAAGTAGCCTTCATTGTATTCTTATTTTCCAGTGTTTCTATAAATTGGTTAAGACCATTCTGATTTTTTTCGGATGCTATAGAGAAGGAATATAGGTTTGCAATTTCCTTGGGAGGCGTAGATTTCATCCCCTGCCTGTTATTAATACTTGAATATTGACCAGAACGACCATTAAAGGAACTTGTCTCTACAAGCTGATGAGCGGATCCATTTAGTCTACTATAGCCCCGAGGCAAACCAACCGGGTAAGAAGATCCTAGCTTAAAAGATTCCCCAATACTTTAAGGAATATAAACATTTAAGTCCCGTGCGCAGGATCAAAGCTCAATCGATCGATAAAACCGCAGCGATGGGGAGATGGTCAGAAGCATAGGTTTCCTGGATGACCTCCATACGAAGGGTTCTTACGCGTCGAGGCTGTGTGTACATGATATAGTCGATCGTGCGCCTTGGGTTTATATTCGGACTGGTCGGCTCGCAATCATCTAAGCATGTACGCGTAAAATTGCCATCAAGAAGCGAGATCACCCTACTGGTAGGTACGGCATTAAAATCCCCAGCCAAAATAAAGGGCTCTTTCAACGATGAAAAACGCTCGATAATCCTTTCCGATTGAAAAACCCGTGTATCTTCTTTAAGGTCGAGGTGGGTCGAAGCAAACCATATCGAAGTACCTTTAGCAATTTCCACTTTAACCGCTGCTACGACACGGGGTTCGCCGGTCACGCCAGACGGGAGCGGGAGAGGATAGGCAACTGCTTCCAGGATCGGGTATTTGGATAAAACAGCTACCCCATATTCACCACCTTGGTAATCGATGGCTTTTGCAAAATAATGATGCATCCCGGTTAAGCGCCCTAGTTCCTGTGCTTGATTGATTTCCTTACCCGAACGTTCGGTATGGACGTCTATTTCCTG
>JBAYRB010000396.1:0-3672 GCA_041676905.1 Spirosomataceae bacterium | reverse complement strand
TTCCCTTGGGCAAATCCTTCTTCGCATCGTTGGGTAATGAGCGGCAATATCGACCCCGTCTGAAAAATTCCTTTGTAGGGAAGGCTCAGGAAAAGGCTATTAAAAATATTGTATTTTGTTACTACAGTATCATGAAATATGTCGCTCATAAAACAGTGGGTAGTATGAAATTTTAACTTTTCCGGGTTTTGCAAATATAATGAGAAAGTTTTAGGCTTTGGGGTGTGCTTGTAAAAAAGTCCGTTTCAATTCCTCAATCGCATTATGTGTATAGACTTGAGTAGCGGCTAAGCTCGAATGGCCCAATAACTCTTTGATGGCATTTAAATCTGCACCTCGATTTAGCAAATGAGTTGCATAGGTATGGCGTAATAAGTGGGGACTTTTCCGATTCAGGGAACTTATGGGTCCCAGATATTTTTTCACCAACCGTTGTACAAATACGGGGTAAAGGGGTTCGCCTTTGTCGGTAAGCAACAAAGGTCCTGAGCGCAAGGATCTAATTTGCAAATACTTATCAATTAATTGGGCCAGCCCCTGGGTAATGGGAATCAACCTTTCTTTAGCTCTTTTTCCGAAAACCTTCAGGGTTCGAGCCGATAAGTCAACGTCGTCCACCTGCAACCCGATTAGTTCAGAGAGGCGCATTCCGGTACCATACAAAATTTCGATCACCAATTGGTCGCGGAGACCTGATGCTGATTCTTCGAAGCCTACGACGTTAAATAACAATTCCATGCCCTTTTCCTCGACAAATTCCGGAATATTACCCGGTTTTTTTAAGGATTTTAGTAGCAGAGAAGGATCTTTTTCGATTCGGTTTTTGCGTTTTAAGAACTTATAATACGCTTTGACGGCCGCTATTTTGCGGTTAATGGTTGCGGGGCTTAATTTATTTTCGGCTAAATCGACCACCCATTCCCGAAGAACCTGTCGTTCTGCTAATTCAGGTGTTGTCTGTTTCTCCGCTAAGAAAGCGTTTAATTGTCTTAAATCCGTAGAATAAGCTTCTACTGTATGCCGGCTCACTCGTTTCTCAAATTGGAGATAATCCAAAAAATCGCGGGTTGAGTCTGACATTTTTAAGTAAAGGAATTTCATTAACGTTTGGTAAATATAGAGGGTTTCTAAGTCAAGAAAAAGGGATGGGGTTGCTTCCTTACGAAACAACCCCACAAATTTTCTAGCGAAAACCAATTGACTTTTTAACGCAAGAAGGCCATTGCCACTCCTCCGTCTACGTTCAATACATTTCCAGTTGATTTATGAAGCAGACCTCCAACGAATGCAAAACAAGCGTTGGCAATATCCTCCGGTAAAATGGTTTCGTTTAATAAGGTTCGTTTGGCATAATAAGCCGGCAATTCTTCTACCGTGATGCCATAGGCTTTCGCACGGCCTTCCGCCCAACCGCCAGCCCAAATATTAGAGTCGGCAATCACCGCATCCGGATTTACGGAATTAACCCGGATCTTGTCGCCTCCCAACTCGGCAGCGAGTAATCGGGATAAATGCGCCTGTGCGGCTTTAGCCGAACCATAACCTGCATTATTGGGCCCGGATACAACCGAGTTTTTAGAAACAATATTGATGATATCTCCACCCAGGTTTTGTTTCCTAAGGACTTTCACAGCCTCCTTGGATACCAAAAATTGCCCCCTGACAAGGATATCATACAATCGATCCCATTCTTCCACCGAATGCTCGGTTATTGATTTAGAAATACTGATTCCAGCGTTATTGACGATAATATCCACACCACCAAAGGCAACACAGGTGTCTTTGATTGCGTTTTGGATGCTGTTTTCATCCACCACGTTTAACAAGGTCGACGCTACGGAGTCTTTACCAAAAGCTTTGACAAATTCCTCGTGTGCACTTTTCAGTCGTTCCTCATTCACATCGTTGAGCACCACGACGGCGCCCTCTTGAACGAACTTACGGGCAATGGCTTTTCCAATACCTCCTGCACTACCTGTCACCAGTGCTACTTTACCTGAAAGGGGTTTTGGTTTGGGCATGCGCTGCAATTTCGCCTCTTCCAATAGCCAATATTCGATATTAAATGCTTCTTGACGAGGGAGTGACGTATATTCACTAACCGCTTCCGAGCCCTTCATTACATTTATGGCATTCGTATAAAACTCTGCTGCCACCCTAGCCGTCTGCTTGTTTTTAGCAAAGGTAAACATACCAACACCCGGATATAGGATCACGACCGGATTGGGATCACGCATCGCAGGGCTGTTGGGGTGCTTACAAGCTTCGTAATACTCACTATACATAGCCCGATAAGCTACGATAGCCGGCTCTACTTTAGCCTTTATGGCTTCGGTGTCCGACAAATCTGCATCGGGTGCTAAATCCAATACCAAGGGTGATATTTTCGTTCTCAGGAAATGGTCAGGACAGGAAGTACCCATGGGGGCTAATCGCTCCAAATCGTTGGAGTTGATGTACTCAAGTACACGCTCGTCATCGGTAAAATGCCCAACCATTTGCACATAACTTGAACAGAATACTCTTAGGATAGGTGCAATAGCAGCAGCTTGTTCTTTTCGTTGAGCTGGCTCCAAGCTTTGCACTTTTTGCCCGCCGAACACCGGTCTTTTTTTGCCGTAATTTTCTTCCAAGTAAGCGGCACATTTTTCTATTACCTCAAGCGTATTCAGATAGCTTTCATAGGCGGTGTCACCCCAGGTAAACAACCCGTGAGAGCCCAGCATAATGCCTCTCAAGGCAATCCCTTTTGCTGCATTTTCTTCTAAACATGCGCGGAGTTTAAGCCCCAGATCAAATCCCGGACGTTGCCATTCCACCCAACCCACCGTTCCTTCAAAAAGCTCCTCCGTTATTTTCTTTCCGTCTTTAGCGGCTGCGATGGCAATAGCCGCATCCGGATGAAGATGATCAATATGTTTAAAAGGCAGGAATCCATGAAGAGGTGTATCGATAGAGGGCGCTTTCGATGCTAAGTCGAAGATGCAATGATTGAACAATTCGACCATCTCATCCTCATGTTCGATCCCCCTATATACTTTTTCGAGGCTCCTCAAACGGTCAACGTATAGGGCAGCACATCCCGATTTGGTTAAGGTTCCCAGGTCCCCCCCTGAACCTTTGATCCACATCACTTCCACCGGCTCTCCGGTAAGTGGGTCTTTTTCAGTAATTTTAACGGAGGTATTTCCTCCGCCATAATTGGTAAGGCGTAGATCCGCACCTAAAAGATTGGAACGATAAATAAACAAAGCGACTTCATCCCCTTTTAATTCGGCGGCTTTCGCTTCATCCCATAAATAACTTACGTGTTTAAAGGCAGTTCTGTCAGCCATACTTTTCTTGTTGTTAATGTTGGAATATCTGAGCTCCAGCGTCGTAAAGGTTTAGGCCACACGCGCCACTCATTGAGCAAACTTAATTGCTTATGGTCAATCAACTTTCCTTTACCTACCTGTAAAACATCGGCAAGATGTATTTTTCTGGATGCGAAATCGGACAGCTTTGACCTCATAAACCTGAATCCTATTAAAAAAACCATTCACCTTCAACGGTTTTCACGATTCTACTATAATTTGCACTATTCTAGCTAATTTTTGAATTATACATCGCACTGCCAAATAATTCTCGCGCAAATTATTTGTAATAAGTCTAAATACACTACCTTTGTTA
>JBAYRB010000395.1:0-3680 GCA_041676905.1 Spirosomataceae bacterium | reverse complement strand
GATATATGACCCTTTCCCATGCCGCTAACAATGATATTTGTGATTCCTCGGTTGATGCCGATGGACCCGAACACCATGGGTTAAGTGAATTCGGGGTGGAGGTGGTTAAAGAGATGAACCGGCTGGGGATGTTGGTTGATATTTCCCATGTGTCGGACTCGACTTTTTACCAGGTCATCCGATTGACCCGTGCCCCCGTCATTGCATCTCACTCTTCATGCCGTAGCTTGGCAAATGTTGCCCGCAACATGACCGATGATATGATACGTGAGCTTGCCAAAAACGGCGGCGTAATTCACATCAATTTTGTCCCTGCCTTTGTAAAAAAACCGTCACAAGAATACGAATTGTCGGTTCGACCACTCATCTTACGGTCGCGGAAACCTGAACTGACAGACGCGGAAAAGGAAGAGATTCAAAGAGACATAGACCAATTGAAAGAAAGGTATGCTGTTGATATGCCTACGGTTAAAGATGCTGTGGATCATATTGATCATGTGGTAAGCCTGGTAGGGGTTAATCACGTCGGAATTGGGATGGACCTGGATGGGGGTGGGGAGGTAATTGGGGTACAGGATGTGAGCCAAATCGGAGCGATTACCGAAGAGCTAGTCAGGCGAGGTTATAGTAAAAAGGCTATTCGGAAAATTTGGGGTGGTAACACCCTGCGCGTTTTAAAAGAAGCTTCGAAGGTAGCCGCCCGGATGCGATGACAATACCCGGCTGATGTGGAGAAAAACAATTGAATCCTTCTTTTTTAGTAATTATTTTTTGGGGGTGTTGGCGATCTCACTCTCTGTTGAAACTTGTTATCAACTAGGTTTACCGCTCAATTCATTTGCTTGGTATTTATTACTTTTTTCGGCAGTTACCATCTATTACACCTATGCCTATCTCCACGCATCAACTCCAGCAAAATATAGTAATCCGAGAACAGAGTGGTATATCTATCACCATAACACAGTACTAAAAAGCCAGATGGCGCTGGGCTTACTGGCGACCTTTTCAGTCATTGCGCTAACCGCCGCGAATTTCAGCAGGATAGCGCTTGTACCAACAATCGGGTGGTTCTTTATTGGGTTAGCACTGTTGGCGGCAGGATCGTACTATGGAAAACTATCCTTTCTGAACCTAAGACAATCGACCTTGGCCAAACCGTTAACCATCGGTTTTTGCTGGGGCGTTGCCGTTAGCATTGTTCCGGTTATGGTCCTTTATTTGGAAAGGGGTATCCAGCAGGTACCCTTGTTGTTAACAGGTTGGCTTTTCTTTAAGAATTGGATGTTTTGTAGTGTTAACGCTATATTATTCGATGTGAAAGATTACGCCGACGACTCGAATCAGCAATTGAAAACCTTCGTCGTTAAATTCGGTATTAGGGCTACGGTAACTTTTATCATCTTACCTATGATTACCCATGGCGCCCTATCGTTCTTGCTTTTTGCCCTCTATCGTGACTTCAGTATATATCAGATCCTGATCAACCTTATCCCGTTTGTACTTACCTATTACCTGGCAATTTCAATGACCCAAAGGAAGCGTTCCATCCTATATTACCTTATTTTGATCGATGGGATGCTGTTCGTGAAAGCGGTTTGTGGCATCTTAGCTACGAAATGGATTTAATCGGATGTGCATTGAGTTAAGATATTTATAAATCTCCTGGTATTTGATAAATTTGAGCAATATCTATTAATTAAGTTATGAATAACATTTCACGTCGACAATTTACCGGCATTCTCGCCGGATTAGCCGGTTTAACTTGGACACAAGCGGAGGCTTTTACCAAGAAAAATAAACATAAACTAGCCTTTTCCACCCTGGGAGCTCCGAAGTGGAGTTACGATAAAATTTTAGAAAATGCGGCTCGATATGGCTATCAGGGTATTGAAATAAGGGGAATCCTCGATCAAATGGACCTACCTCTTTGCCCGGAGTTTAGCAGTCAGCAAGCCATTAAAAACTCCCTTAAAAAAGCCAAGAAGCACCGAGTAAAAATCATCGGTTTGGGTGCCTCAGCTCGCCTACATGATGCCGACCCCAGTTTGAGAGCCAAGAATTTAGACGAAGCCCGTCGATTTATAGATTTAGCCCAACAGTTGAAATGCCCGTACGTACGTGTATTTCCCAATAATCTCCCGAAAAATCAAGACCGTGAGGAGACGATTAAGCTTATTATCGCGGGATTAAAAGAGCTGGGTGACTATGCCCGGAATGCAAATGTCACGGTTTTGCTTGAATCACATGGAGAGGTGGTTGGTAAGGATCTTCTTCACCGAATCATGCAAGAATCTGAACACCCCAATGTAGGTTTGATTTGGGATATATTTAATATGTGGTCGGTGACCAAGGAAACGCCTAGGGAAGTCTACGATCTATTGGGAAAATACATCCGTCATGTGCATATAAAAGATGCCGTTCGTGAGGGTGAAAAATGGCGATATGTGCAAGTGGGGCAGGGGGTAGCTCCCTTAAAAGAGGCGATGTCTGCTTTGATTAAAGGCGGATATGATGGCTATTTTGCCTTCGAGTGGGAGAAAAAATGGCATCCTACCATCCCCGAGCCTGAGGAAGTGTTCCCAGAATTTCCCCGTGCGATTGCGCCCATGCTGGAGGTTTAACCGTTGTAAATATGGAGGCCGTCTTTTTGGGACGGCCTCCATATTTTAGGGTCGTACATACAGGTCGACAAAATCATGTACCGGAGTTTGAAGGAGTCGATCCAAATCCAATGAAATATCACAAATCTCATCCTGTTGTTTGGAAGGAAAAATTCGGTTGAGATTAATCTTGTATTTTTCTAAGAGTAATGGGATGCCTTCCTCTCTGCGGCGTTTATGTCCTACGGGATATTCGACCACCACTTCCTCCAATTGCTGACCATCCGTTAAGGTAACGGTAAGAGCATTCGCAATGGATCTTTTTTCGGGATCATGATAGTCTTGGGTAAACTGGGGATCTTCTCGTGTGGACATTTTTTCACGAAGAATATCAATGCGCGGATCATTTGCGATTTCATCTTCGTAATCGGCTGCTGTCAATCGACCGTAAAGTAGGGGCACGGCAATCATATATTGTAGACAGTGGTCCCGATCCGCCGGATTATGCAATGGACCTTTTTTATCGATAATTCGTATGGCCGCTTCATGGGTTCTAATCTGAATGGATTGGATATCTTCAGCAGTTTTCCCCATAGCATGTAGTTTCTGATGCAGTTTCATGGCAGCTTCCACGGCTGTTTGGGCGTGGAACTCAGCAGGGAAGGAAATTTTGAAAAGAATATGCTCCATAACATAAGAGCCATAATCCCGCTGAAATTTGAATTCCTGTCCTTTGAAAAGTACATCGTAAAAGCCCCAAGTTTTGGCTGACAGTACACCTGGGTAGCCCATTTCACCTGTCTTAGCAATCAAAGCCAACCGCACAGCTCGGGAAGTAGCGTCACCGGCCGCCCATGATTTCCGACTTCCCGTATTCGGCGCATGTCTATAGGTCCTCAACGCATGCCCATCCACAAAAGCTAACGACAAGGCATTGATTAATTCGTCTCGCGATAATCCCAATAATTTTCCTACCGCTGCAGTGGAAGCCAATTTGACTAATATGACATGATCAAGCCCCACTTTGTTAAAGGAGTTCTCTAAGGCCATGACACCCTGAATCTCGTGAGCACGGATCAT
>JBAYRB010000394.1:0-3680 GCA_041676905.1 Spirosomataceae bacterium | reverse complement strand
TATACTAGAAAAGTTTACGAAACGAATTACCTTAGTTCCTAAAAGTATAATCAACGGTTCGGGGCCAAAACTTCCAGAGGGTTTAGTGTTTTATAGGATCTAGCTCCGAATATAATAACGATGGCGAGCAGCTTATCCTACCGCCTAACTAAAGCCCGAGACTACAGAAATGCAGGGTCAATACGATTTAGTAAGAATTACTTCTAAAACCTACCAATTATCCGAATCTTAAATTACTTCCTGGTACGGATAAAAATCATGGCAATGGCGGTGGTTATAACCCCGAAAATGAAGGCAAAAATGGTTGAACTGACCGCAAACTTTTTAAAATTGAAGTGGGCTTCGGCTGCTTCCGTTGTGGGATAATACCCTAACTCTACGGACCTATTAATAACATTGGGAAAATATTCCGGTGTGATAACATAAGAGGTAATCCATTGGGTCAAGGGACTGAGCAGGGCGATGAATAACGAAAGAATAACTCCTGAGATCAATCCCTGTTTATAACTCATATCTCCCTGATAGGCATTTTTCTTCTTGTCTTTCAGCGCAAATACCATGAAAGCAATCGCGGGAATAGCAAACAAATTGGTGAGATAGATATGGTAATCGATGTATTTTCCATGCAGTCCAACCAATTTCTCGAGAAGCATCCAAGCTAAGGTCATAAGGGAAAAATAAATAGCCCATTTGACTTCGATACGAACAGCGTTCTTAGGAATTTCTGATTTAGGTGAAGGTTGAGAATTTACCAGGCAAGAGGCTAGCATTCAAGACATTAAATCCTTCGCTATGCTTCCGCTAATTTGAAGGGAAGGTACGCATATTTCCTTATTTCAATGGAATCGACCAGAAAAAATGGAAGGCTACGAATTAGTTATGGGTGAGCATCCTACTATTTTCAAATTCGACCACAGCTCTATAGGTTGGATTTCGGAGTAAGATTTCACTCACCACCTTTTCTCCTTCTACCGACCAATGGCCGTCACAGGCTACAAAAAACCGTTCTGGATCGGGATATTGGTTAAACTCTGCCAATAAATCTATGATTTTAACATTGGGATAGGGTTCAAACAGTTTTGTTAAATCTCCGTATAAACGATTTTCCCCATGTACCTGGAACGATTTGATATCGTTCAAAATGGGAATAAGCATGAAGATCACTTTCTTATTCTGTGCCGAGTGAATGAGTCGTTCCAGTGAATAGGAAAAGATCTCCCATTCTTCATGGGTATAATGGTTGAAACGAGTGAATCCAGGGGTTGTTTCCTTTCGTATTTTATCACTTGCCCATCGAATTATTTGCCGTGTATAGCTATTATCGTTGACAATAGCCTTCAATTTATCTTTTCCTGAAAGCTGTTTAAAAACTGAGTCAATGACCATCGATATGCGTTGGGGTTCTTCCCATTTGGCTAGGGAATATACGGATTGGTCGACCGACGACAGGCTGTAACGAAGTTCATAATTTGGATACTCTCCTTTCCAGTAGGGGCGATACAATGGGTTCTCAATTAAATCGACCATTTGATCCTGGGTAAAGTCCTCAAAATCATTGGCGGGTAAAATACCTACGATTACGGAGTCATGATCAAATTGACTCGCCAGATGCAAATAGTTTAAGTAATAGTTGATCGGGCTGGTACCATTAATTCCGAAATTCAGATGCTCAATACCTGTGGTTTGTTCCAGTATATCGGAGAGTCGATCCTTCGTGTTGACCATATACCCTTCAATAAAAGAATCCCCCAGTAGAACCACTCTTTTATTATTCGATTTTGGGTTTCGCTCCTTATCACGCGCGCCGAAAGAATTGGTAAAAGAATAGAGGGAATCACCTTGACAATTGACGCGTCGAAGGGTGTCAAGCGGAAGATACCATTTTCCGAAATAGGGATTAAAATCGCCCCAAAAAGGACGTTCTCCTGGAACCAGATTGGTAGCACCGTGGAGCAGATGGTGGTTAGGGCGATCCCATTTGATTACCCCGGATTTCAAACTTACCCAGGCAAAGAGTTCGATAATTAGGATACAAACCAGAAAACTTAATGCGGAAAGAGAGATATTCTGTAGGGTTTTGTTCGTCGCTTTTGCTCCTAGTACGCTGAGCATAAATAACACAAAAACAAACCCAAAGATGGAGATGATGCGACTAAAGAAAAACCCTTTTATCAGACCGTCGTCGGATCCAAAATTCCGATCATAGTAACTCAAAAAGAAATTGACAATCGCCAGAAATGCCAAAAAAAGTAGGCTATTGCGAATAAATCTCACGCTCAATAAATAGATTAGATGAAGGGTCAACGAATTTTTGCCACAATTTATTTTTTTTTTGAACAGTTGAATTAAAATTAGATAAGTTATTAGAATAACACCAAGATTTTTAGATTAATTACTTATGTTTACGACCCCGATCATCTATAGACACAACCTCTAATTTGCATGAAAGGTAAAGTAATACTCACTACCTGGTTACTTTTCACCATTACAAGCCTATTAACGGCACTCGATCATTACTCCATTGTCAGCATCCCCGAAGTTGTACTTTTTTGGTTAAGGTGGATCACGATTACGGGCTTTTTTATCTATGCGGTATTAAAGCGAAATTTGACTACTTCCATCCTTATTTCCATGATTGTGGGGATTGGGATCGGCCATGATTTCCCGGAATTAGCGACCAATTTATCCTTTCTTCGTCGCATCTTTTTGCAGATGATTAAGACGATCATCGCCCCTCTTTTATTCGCTACTTTAGTCGCGGGTATAGCTGGGCACTCTGACCTTAAGCAAGTCGGCCGCATGGGTTGGAAGTCGCTGGTGTACTTTGAAGTCGTTACTACCTTTGCCCTTATCATTGGGCTATTTTTTGCCAATTGGTTGGAGCCAGGTCTGGGGCTGATGCCGCCCGAAGCTTTTCACGAAGAACTTCCCAAGGTAGCACAACAAACCTGGCAAGAGGTGATCGTGCATTCCTTTCCTGAGAATATAGCTAAATCCGTATATGAAGGTCAGGTTCTCCAGATCGTCGTATTTAGCGTCTTGTTTGGCATATCCTTAGCAATGTTGCCACGCGAAAAGAAAATGCGTTTTGTGGGCGGGATCGAAATATTAGCAGAAGTTATGTTCAAGTTCACAGCATTGGTCATGCTCTTTGCGCCAATTGGTGTGGGGGCAGCCATTGCCGAAACCGTTGGGCATATGGGCATCGAAGTACTCAAAAACCTCGGCATGCTATTAATCACGCTCTATTTAGCCTTGATCACCTTCCTCATTTTGATTCTACTTCCCATTGCTTTATACTGTAAGATTCCGGTATTAAAATTTGCGAAAAATATAGCCGAACCCGTCTCCATCGCTTTTGCTACGACGAGCTCTGAATCTGCCCTTCCCAAGGCGATGGAAAAGATGGAAAAGTTTGGGGTTCCCCGACAGATTGTTTCCTTCGTCATGCCCACAGGTTACAGTTTCAACCTAGATGGCTCGACGTTATACCTCGCATTAGCCACCATATTTGTGGCGCAGGCTTCTGGCCATGACTTCCCCATTTCCCAACAAATTGCCATGGTTTTCTTGCTCATGCTCACCAGCAAGGGCGTAGCGGGTATTCCCAGGGCTACCATGGTAATCTTATTGGGAGCGGTAGCTAACTTTGGCATGCCGGAGTGGCCTGTTTTATTGAT
>JBAYRB010000393.1:0-3682 GCA_041676905.1 Spirosomataceae bacterium | reverse complement strand
TGTAAACCTAAGGCTATACGGGAAACGGCACGCGTTATTTTTCGTGTAACGAAGGTTTCCCCTCTCAACGGAGATTCATGGTTAAAAAGGATCCCATTACACGCAAACATATTATACGCCTCCCTATAATTGACAGTGATCCAATAGGCATAAAGCTTAGCAACAGCGTAAGGCGATCGGGGATAGAAGGGCGTTTTTTCCGATTGGGGTACTTCTTGTACCAGCCCGTATAATTCTGAGGTTGAAGCTTGATAAATTTTGGTTTTTTCCGTCAAACCTAGCAATCGAACCGCTTCTAAGATTCGTAAAGTGCCAATTCCATCAACGTTAGCCGTATACTCCGGTTCTTCAAAACTTACCCGTACATGGGACATAGCTCCCAGGTTATAGATTTCATCGGGTTGAACTTCCTGAATGATGCGGATAATATTGGTTGAATCGCTCAAATCCCCAAAGTGCAAAACCATTTTAGGGTTTTTCTCATGAGGATCTTCGTATAGATGGTCTATTCGTTGGGTATTAAATAAGGAGGTTCTCCGTTTAATGCCGTGAACTTCATAACCTTTTTTCAAAAGAAGTTCGGCCAAATAGGCTCCATCTTGTCCGGTAATACCGGTAATTAATGCTTTTTTCATTAAAATCTATAAATAACTAATCGGACGATTCTAAGACATTGATCAGTCTGCTCTCGCTTGTAACAGACCTTTTTCTATTTCTATTTTATCAGCAATGATTACGGCTGTCGAATATTGAAGTCGTATAGAAGCAAGGACTTGTTCAGCCTCCGCTTTACTCATAAAGTCACCGGCTTTTACGCGATAAGTAGGCTGTGAGAAGGTTACATAGGGCGTAAGTTCTGGGAATTGACGGTATATAAAAGATTTGGCGGCATCAGCTTCTGATCGAATATTCCCAACGTAGATTTGGATCCTGTAACCCGGCATGTATTTTACCGATCTATTTTGCTGATTAATGACCTTAATTATTTCATCCAGTTCTTTGTTTATCGAGGCAAGTGAGGGGGCGGCTGTAGGTCGAGTTGTAGCCGGCTTCGAGGCCTCAGTTGTGGTTGTCGATGTAGACTTTATCAACAAATCTTCTTGCTTGAAATCGTAACGAACACGCGTTTTGCCCAAATCCTCATCATAGGAAGTGGAGCCTTTGGTTAAGACCTTACTCGAACAGGCAGATACAAACGCTGCGAAAAGCATCAGTACGCCGATTTTAAAAATGCTTTGGTACATTTCCTGGCTTTGGTATATAAGACTAAGCTGCTGGCAAAAGTACGAAAAAATGCGGTAAGGCTGATATTTAGCCCATATCATTCCATAACTACCGTATTTTTGCTTCCTTGTTAAGTCATCTTTTCTACCTAACGCTAGGAGAGAAGATAAATTTTGAAATAGAACAAGATCTTATTTTTCGGTACTGAACCGGAAAAACTTCCGTTAACTTTGTCTCGCCATGTCAATTTAAAGAGGGAGGTGCATTGTAAAAGCGAATCTACTCCCTTTAAATGGATTCCACGAAACATCAATTTAAACATCCGACAGTGCGTATCGAAGAAAATATTTCGTTAAAACCATTTAATACGTTTGGACTTTCTGTCAATGCGTCAAGGTTTGCTTTCATTAAAGAAATACCCGACCTGTATGAAGCGTTGAACCACGTACAGGGGAAAGGGGAATCGCTATTTATTTTAGGCGGGGGGAGCAATATATTGTTATTGGGAGATGTCTCTAAGCTGGTTTTAAAAATTGAGTTGAGAGGGATTGAGCTGCTTGAAGAAGGTCAGGACTCCGTGGTTGTTAAGGTGGGAGCTGGTGTGATATGGCATGATTTTGTAATGTATGCGGTGGAAAGGGGATGGGGAGGAATCGAAAATTTAGCGCTAATCCCCGGCACGGTAGGGGCATCTCCCATTCAAAATATCGGAGCTTATGGCGTTGAAATCAAAGAAACCTTCGTCGAGTTGGAAGCCATCAACATCTCCTCAGGGGTGACGAAAATATTTAATCGTTCGGAATGTCGGTTTGGGTATCGCTATAGTATTTTTAAAGGGGAGGAGAAAGGCAGATGGATTATTACTTCGGTTACCTTTCGATTGCGAAAGCATGGGCTTGTCGATACAAGTTATGGTGATTTGCGCCAGGTGTTGGAGGCGCAGGGGATCACGGATCCAACCATTCGAGACGTTAGTCGGGCGGTGATTCAGATTCGACAGCAAAAGTTACCCGATCCAGCGTTGATAGGTAATGCGGGAAGTTTTTTCAAAAATCCTGAGATACCCCAATCACACTATCATAGTTTAAAGGAAAAGTATGGCACCATACCGGGGTACCTGATGGGAAATTTGGTTAAAGTGCCTGCCGGCTGGTTAATCGAAAAAGCCGGGTGGAAGGGGTATCGAGAGGGATCAGTTGGTGTGCATGACCGACAAGCATTGGTTTTAGTTAATTATGGGGGAGGGAAAGGGGCTGAGATAAAGCAACTTGCCGAGCGAATCCAGGCTTCAGTAGAAGCGAAATTCGGAATTTTACTTTCTCCGGAAGTAAATTACCTATAAGAATCTATACATTTTACCGCTCGAAATTGTACTATCCGATTCTTAAATTGAATACGTATAATTTTTTCGATAAATGAGTTTTGTATTTAGCTGATTTGCATGTGATTGTATATTTCGTAATTGTATATTTGTAATAAAAAAAACAAACACCGCAAATTATGGCAATTACAAAGCAATTCATCAAAAGCAGATCGGCGTATAAAGTAACCTTTTCAGTGCCTGCCGAATTGGTTGCTGGAGCGAAAGAAGTTTCGGTCCTTGGGGAATTTAATGGATGGGATCCCACTGCAGCGGCGAAGTTGAAGAAACAAAAAGATGGTTCTTACAGGGGCTCCGTTGAATTGAGTGGAGGAAAGGAATATCAATTCCGTTATCTACTTGATGGAGCTAAATGGATTAATGATCAGGAGGCCGACAAATATGTACCGGCTGGAGTGGCTTTGGAAGAAAATTCTGTTGTGATATTGTAAAAAAAGGTAACGGTAATCTCTTTTGAGAGGTACCGTTACCAATCAATATTTAATTACGATTAAAAATTGTCGCTTTCCTGATAAGCTTTTATTAAGGCTAATTCACCTTCCTTTCCGGGTTTAGCGTTTCCGTGTTCCATACCGACGATGAAGTCTAAGTTTTCGGCTTTACTACGGTCGTATATGTATTTAAACACGTTTTTATAGTTGATTTCACCGGTGGTAGGCTCCTTTCTTCCCGGTTCGTCGCCCACCTGGAAATAGCCGATTTCGCTCCAGGTCCAGTTGATGTTTTGGATGAGGCGGCCTTCGTTTTTCTGCATATGGTAGGCATCATATAGAATTTTGCAGGCGGGGCTATTGACGGCTCTACAGATTTCGTAGGTTTGATCGGAATAGCGTAAGAAAAGATTAGGCGTGTCACTCAGGGGTTCCAACACCATGACGAGTCCATGAGGCTCGAGGATTTCGGCACCTCTTCGGAGTGCATCGATAACATGCCCTGTCTGTATACCGATGGGGAGTGAACGCTCGTAGTCACCCGGTACTACCGTCATCCATTTGGCATTAACTCGTTTTGCCACTTCCACTGCTTTACGGCAGGCATCCAAGAATATATCAATATGTTCTTTTTTTCCTGCAGCTA